>CAXBSB010000055.1:0-34905 GCA_963977965.1 uncultured Schlesneria sp. | reverse complement strand
GACGCAACCGCTCCAGCGCCAGGTCCAAATCCCCATCTGTTGCGAACGTCTCTGAAAGCTTTCGAGCGACTTCGAGCGGAATTCCGTATTCGTCCATAGCCAGAATAGAAGGGTCCAAAAACAGATTCTCAACCCGTGCAGCAAAGTAGTCGTAGTTTCCAAACTGTCGTCCCATCCTTCTGAGAACGTCCTGTTGAATGCGGCTGATTCCACGTAAAAGCCGAGGGAAATGGAACCTGACCCATAGACGCAGGAAGTCAAGCACTGTGGTTACCGCTGCGTCGGTCGTCGGCGAGAATTTCTTTTGTTTCTCAATCAACTCTCGAATTGTTGGCCTATCGTAAAGGTTGCGAATCATCGCCGAGAGTTGACCGGCTGATCGTGCTGAGCCGCTTCCTAGTTTGGCACCCCCACATTCGGCAAAAATCAATTCGCAAATCTGATTCAACTGACCGTACCTAGGCACCCCAGTCCATACCAACATATCTAGATACGCTGCACTTTCTCCTGCGAGACGGGTCGCGATTTGCAGTTGAAGCGATGGATCAAGAGCCTTGTTGGCTCGGATCACACCGATATCCAGAATCGACTGCTGCAGATACTTCCCCAGTTTATCTTTCGACTGGTCCGTCAGGTCGCATTCTTCCATCTGAACGAGCAGGGAGTCAGAAGCGCCATCCGACTGAGACAGGGCGGGGACATCCACAAATGGAAGTTCCGTCTGTGGGTCGGCATGGAACACGAAGACGTGGCCCACGAAATACTGTCGCATCCGTCCGGAACGTCCCTTGATATTATTGAAGGTAAAAAGGTCAATCTGTTCCTGGTTAATCGTATTGTCTAGAACGATGATGTTGCGAGCCCGTGTATTGACGCCCTCAATCAATGTCGATGTGCAGACGAGAAAGCGAATATCACCGTCATCGAAACAACGGACAACAAATTGAGCTAACGCCCTCGGAATACGGCCGTGATGAATGCCAATCCCTCGCTCAAGTGCCTGAGCAAAGTACCATTCCCTGTCAAAAGCATCCGACACCCATTTTGCCGCGTCGCTCGTTTTTGTAGTGGATGTCCCCAATCCTGCGGCGACCATGTGCCGAGCTACCTCCGATGCTCTACTAGGAGACCTGAAAAAGACGATGGTCGGAGAGTCTAGCTGCCTACAAAGCGTGCTGAGTGCGGCCATTTCATCTTCAGTGGTCGGAAACCGGTGTACTTCGGTCGCAACTGTGTGGAAGTGAGGTTCATTGACGAAGCTTATCTCCACTCGTAGGTGATTCTGTTCAGTGATGCCACGAATGTTTGGCTCGAGCATGTAGAATTGGGCTCCGGTTTTTGCGAGACTATACAACGCTTGATTTAAGATCGTGCAGCGATCATCCATCTCTCCTCGCGGCGCAAGTTTGTAAAACTCGTCGATGACGAAGAAATCTATCCCTAGCCAGTCATTCTGCTCAAGCACCCTTTCTTGGGTCAGGATGAAGATATTCC
The DNA here is from genome assembly GCA_963977965.1 of uncultured Schlesneria sp. Taxonomy (GTDB): domain Bacteria; phylum Planctomycetota; class Planctomycetia; order Planctomycetales; family Planctomycetaceae; genus Schlesneria. The sequence continues at coordinate 33,411 of CAXBSB010000055.1, read as the reverse complement.
GCTGACCCGTTCTTTGCGTTGAATGCGTGACGATCTTATATTTGTCGCGGAATTTTCTGGTCAGGCGCCGCCGAGTCTCGTCAATCAGCGCCAACGTCGGAACGACGATCACGATTTTATTGAATTTGTCGCTGGCGATCATAGCGTCGATAATCATACTTTTGCCAAAACTGGTTGGCGCACTGAGAGCGACGTTTTTGCCCTCCATCAACAGTCGGTAAACATGAGCTTGCGCCCTATGGAAGACAATCTGCTCGTCCATTTGGAGCGGCCGATGGGCTTCATAGGCGAGACGATCTCGGATATCAAGTGTCTCCGGGTCAAGGTACGGGAATAGCCCAATCTGACGCAAAAGGCCATCGAGAATTGTGTTCGCAGGGCCAAAGGCGTCCCTGTATTCCATCGCCCGGAGCACCAGTTCGTGGGCCTCGGGCGAGTCATCGGCACCGCTTACGATACGACACAAATCAGCCGCAATCTCAAACGCATTCTCTCGAATACCATTTCCCAACCGAAATGTCGCGAGTAGATTATCAACTACCGCCCGATCAATTGGCATGCTTCCAACCTCCTGTCGAACTCTTCAACGAGCGTTTTCTTGTCCTTCATCGGGAATAGGAACAGGTGGATTCGGATGTTATCGGGAAGACTCTTGCCGCAGAATGTTTTGTGGTGCTTGCGAACCTCTTCTTCAAACGCAATTCTAAATGCGTCTGAAATCTCTTTATGAGATTGCAGGACAGGGCTCTCGAATGTCAGCATGACAGGAATTGCCATGCAGTCGAAGACTTGATCCAAGGGCGTGTTTGTGTGCAACAACTTCCCAAGGCGTTCGGCGTGTGGCCAAGCGGGGTCTATCTTGTTAGAAATAAGTGCGAACTCGTTGCGAAGATAGTCCCTCTTGGTGTGTGCGTCAATTTCAGCAACTACCTCCCGAATTGCCTCGGCTACGTCAACTTTGAGTTTTACCTCTCCCAACCATAGCTCAAGCCTGCTCGCCGACACGACAACGTGAACAGCATCGAACCCTTTGACAGTGCCGTTTACGGAGTCTTTGAAATAAAACTTGGAAATGGCGGGAAGAGTATCGAACACTTGCCTGACGGCGATGTGCAGCAACAACTCTCCAATTTCGCCTCTTCGGTCGCGAAGATGGGGATTCGCTGTTCTAGTATCATAGATTAATTGGGCAGCCCGAGCGAGAAGAGATGCCAAGTTGTGGGCACCGAGAGACTGTAACTCGCTATGCGTCAGGGCAAATTCCGGCAACCACTCGATTAGATGACGAGCCAGCTGTGCCGCTCTCCACTCCCCAAATTCATAACCCGCGCAGAGAGCCGTCAGTCCAGGGGAAGGGTCGACTTGATGTACGCGCACATCTAGGAGCGGCTCAGGTATTCTGGAAAGCATAAAAAAGACCAGTGATGAACAAATAGACTGGACATTTAGCGATTCATTGTGCCAAACAACATTGTACACTCGTTACAAGAGAGGTGGTGTGCTCAGGCAGATTTGCCGAGCCAAGAGTCATTGTGCACTCTCTGTATATTTTCGCAAGAGTCGCGTCATCAATTGTTTGGATTTGGCGGAGATCGATCAGAGTCGGATGTAAAGTCATTTCGCGTGTAACGTAGACGCATGAAAAAGGCCCACTTTCGGAGCAAACAACGCGAGGGACTTATGCGGCCTTATCCCGCTCATGTTCTATGCTGGCTCTCGGCGCTCCTTTTGGCTCGGGCTGCTAAAGCGTCTTTCCAAGGACAAATCAAGGTGGCGAACTTTTAGACAACAGTACGTTGTGCCGCCCTTGATTTATTCGCCTGTCGATCACGATTGTATCCCACGGCGATCTGGGGAAGTTCGGACTGGCGAGATGTGCTCGTATGCCTCGATTTGGTCATCCGACATGCGAGCTGAGCTTGAAGATCGGCAGCAGCATTGCCAGGGCAAGGCTGCCGACGATTACTCCCATGCCGGCGACCATGATTGGTTCCAGCAGCGATGTGGCCGACTTGATCGCGATGCTCACTTCCGCATCGTAATAATTGCCGACTCGGCCAAGTACCATTCCCAGCTTGCCGGTTTGCTCGCCCGATCCGATCATCTGGACGAGTGTCTTGGGGAATAAAGGATTCGATTCCAGGACTTCATGAATCTGACGACCTGTCATGACCTTGTCTGCCAGGTCTTTCCAGGCCTGCTCATAGAAGACATTTTCGGAAACTGCGGCACACAACTGAATTCCGTCCAAGACTGGAACTCCCGCGTTCAGCATCGCTGCGAACGTTCGTGTTGTCCGGGCCAGAATCGATTTTCGCATCAGCGGACCAAGCACGGGTAACCGCAGGATCGTCCAATCGTAAGCCAACCGTCCCCACCATTGCTTTCTGGCATACCACCAGAAACCTGCCAAACCTCCCATTCCCAGCAGGCAGGCCCACCAATAATGAGTCAGGATGTGAGATGCGGACATCATCACGATTGTCGGGGTTGGCAATTCAATGCCTCGAGCCACGAACATCGGTGAGATCTTCGGTAGCACGAATGTCAGCAGGAATGCACAGGCTCCCAGGCACATCGCCATCATCACACCGGGGTACATCAAGGCCCCACGTACTTTCTGACGCTGTTCCAGATCGTTACGCATTTGTGATGCAATACGTTCCAGCAAGGCCCCCAACAAGCCGCTGACCTCACCCGCCTTGACCAGGTTGACGTAAACGCCGTCGAAATACTTTGGGAACTTCGTCAGGGCAGCCGAAAAGTCGAGGCCCCCTTCTACATCCTGCTGGATTCGCTCCAGCATCGATTGCATGGTCGGGTTGTCCGACTGCTTTGCCAGTCCACCAATCGCAGACGCAATGGGAATCCCTGCGTCCACCATCACGGCAAGCTGACTGCTGAGATAGACGATGTCGCTATGGGAAATGCGTTTCGCGAAAATCGATGATGTCGGTCCTGAGGCGACAGGGCGAGCTTCGTTAATCGACAGAGTGTAGAGCCCATCGTTTCGCAGTTTGCGCGCCGCTTCATTCGCCGAATCCGCCGTAACGGTTCCCGACTGCATCTTTCCAGAATTGTCGCGGGCCAGGTATTCGAACTGCATCATAGTCAGCTCTTCAGAACATTCGCAGGAATCCAGCCTTCATCGCTGGCCTGCAAGACCTCTTCAATTGTCGTCAGACCTTCTTTGACCTTTCTCAAACCGTCGTATCTCAGCGGAATCATTCCATTCCGGCGGGCATGATCAGTGACCGATTGCAGAGTGGCACTGACGTTGATTGTTTCACGCAGCGCATCGTCGACAACCAGCAACTCGTGAATTGCAATTCGGCCCGTAAAACCTGTGTTCCGACACCGGGCACATCCGGCACCACGGTAGAACTCGTTGATCTCCAGTCCCATCTGCTGGACGATCATTTTCATGGCCTTTGGTGGCTCGTAAGACTGTTTGCACTTCGCACAGATCCGTCGGCACAGACGTTGAGCCAACACCGCGTTGAGCGATGCCCCGATCAAGTAGCCTTCGACCCCCATGTTCACCAGTCGCGTTACCGCACTACAGGCATCGTTGGTATGGAGCGTGCTGAAGACCAGATGCCCGGTCAGGGCAGCCTGAATCGCAATTCGAGCGGTCTCTGCATCACGGATTTCGCCGACCATCAGGATATCGGGGTCCTGACGCAACAGGCTTCGCAAGACTCCCGCAAACGTCAGTCCCACCTTTTCATTCACCTGAAACTGGTTGACGAGTTGCAACTGGAATTCCACGGGATCTTCGACAGTACAGATGTTCTTTTCGATCGTACTGACCGTGTTCAGTGCTGCGTATAACGTCGTACTCTTGCCGCTTCCTGTCGGACCGGTCACCAGCACAATGCCGTTCGGACGATTGATGTTGTGTTGGAATCGCTCCAGGTTTTCGCTGCTGAATCCCAGTTGAGCCAGTGAGAGCGGGATATTCCGGTTATCCAGAATTCGGATCACGGTTTTTTCGCCGTGTGCCATCGGCAGAGTACTGACGCGCAGGTCGATCGACCGCCCTTCCATCATCACATGGATGCGTCCGTCCTGCGGCAGTCGGCGTTCGCTGATGTCCAGGGACGCCATGATCTTGATACGCGATGCGACGGCCGGCGAAATGTGCCCCGGCAGTTCCAGAGCCTTATGAAGAGCTCCGTCGACGCGAAATCGCACGCGAATCTGCCGTTCGGTCGGTTCGATATGGATATCGCTGGCACCTTCTTTGACCGCCGAATAGATGATGAAGTTCACCAGTCGAATGATCGGGCTCTGGCCAGCCAGTTCATTAACGCTGACAATATCTTCAATCGATTCTTCGATCAGTTCGACGGCATCACCCTGGACGTCGTCGATGATGTCATCGATCACGAACACCTGCGAATCAGGCAGGTACGTCTGCAAGGTCCGTCGAATGTCACGAGCTGACGCGATCGCCAGTTGTACTTCGCAGTGAGCGGCGGCTTTCAGTCGATCCAGCAGGAACACATCTGATGGTTCTGCGACCGCGACCGTCAATGTGTCGCGCACTTTGAACAGCGGCAGAACAACGTGCTTTTCGATGAATTCCCTGGGGAGCAGTTCCACGACCTTGGGATCGAACAACCGGGCATCGAGGCGCACGAACGGAAGCTGGAACTCAACCGCCAGGCATTCCAGAATCTGTTCTTCAGAACAGAACTCGCGATCGATCAGCAGTTCACCCAGCAGCTTTGTCTGTTCGCCTTCCTTCTGCAGCCGTAGTGCTTCCTGCAACCGTTCGGCGGACAGGAAGCCACGGCGCACAAGCAGATCACCCAGTCGCGGTCGAGACTGCAGCGAGGGTCGCGTCGATGGTGGCGAAGCAATAGACATCAGCGGAAACTCGCTACGGCATCAATGACAGATTCAAAAAGGTCAAATCGCTGGTCCAGTCGAGTCAATTCAAAAATCTTGCGGCCTGGATCTGCCAGCCCGCTGATTTTGACACCACCACCGGCCTGCCGAGCCTGATCCTGGAGGTCCAGCAGTGACGTTAGTCCGACGCTGTCGTAGCTGTCGGTACGGTCCATCTGCAGCACAATTGAGGAACTCCCTTTCAGCAGGTGCCCCTCAATCGCCTCAACCAGCAGCCGTGACGTTTCATCAACCAGATCGTCTGGTGTATGAACGACAACGACATCGCCAAAGGTTTCAGTGGTGATTTGCATGGTTCATCAGATTGAAGAATAGCTGTCGCGAAATGCTGCCGTCGAAGGTTCGGTTTCATAGCCCAAGATCTCGGAAACCATGACGACGAGTTCTCGAGGGCTGAATGGCTTTGAGACCATCGCGGCCAGATTCAGGTGTTCCAATTCGCCGGTTTCTTCAGCCAATTCAAAGCCACGTGCGGTCAGCATGATGACGGGGATCTCTGACAGTCCTTCTTCCGAGCGGATGCGTCGGACGAGTTGAGCCCCGTTCATTCCGGGCATGGTGTAGTCGGTGATCAACAGTGCTGGATGATGGCGTCGCATCAATTCCAGACACGATTCGGCGTCGGAAGCCCCTTGAACATCGAAACCCGCCCGAGCAAATTTCAAGGAGATGGCTCGAACAATGTGCGGTTCGTCGTCGCAGACAATGATGCGTTGTGACATGTCAAAGGTTCCTGTTCTGAAGGGGACTACAGCCAGTGAGTTTCCATCGTCATTGCCGGATCGCACGCGCGGCCAGCCATTTTCGTTGCGGCTGGAAGCTCAACGCTCCCAGCAGGTCTGATCTATTTCACAGATTGATGAGCAGCCTGTCGTACGCCACGATCACGGTGGCCCAGTGGAATACGGATAGAGAAGTTACTTCCCTTGTTGACTTGCGACGTGACGGAAATCGATCCGTCGTGAATGTTCGTAACGATGTATTTGACGAGTGCCAGACCCAGGCCAGTCCCTGGAGCCGCCTTCGAATTCTGCGGAACGCGATAGAACCGTTCGAACAGACGTGGAAGGGATTCCGAGGGAATACCCATCCCGTTGTCCTGCACTTCGATGACGGCCTCTGTGTCCAGCATTCGCGTGCGGATCCGCACTTCACCACCGGCCGGTGTGTACTTGATGGCATTCGAAAGCAGGTTAATGATCGCCTGTCCGAACAAGTCATGATCCAGATGAGCGGGCAGGTAAAGATCACTCAGTTCATCAACGACGGTGATGTTCTTTTCCTTCGCCGCAGTCGCAACGACTTCCAGCGACTTCCGCGCAATCCGGTTGACGTCGGTGTCTTCTCGCTGAACCTTGATCACGCCACTTTCGACTCGTGAGAAATTCAGCAGATTGTTCACCAGCCGGGTCAGCCGGTCGACCTGTTCATCAATGAACTGCAGGAATTCCATTCGTTCATCAGGATCGTCAACATCGTCCATCAGCAGTTCTGTATAGGCACGAATGCTGGCAAGAGGTGTTTTCAATTCATGACTGACGGACGAGACGAACTGAGCCTGCTTTGCGGTCTCGTTCACCTGCTCGCGAATATCAGACAAGACCAGGGAGACCGCAGACAGCGATCCCTTCTCATCGTAGATGTTGGTGGCATCGCCACGATACGTGATCATTTCACCGCCACAGTTCAGCACCATATCCATCGATCGCTTGTCTGAGGCAGCAGAACGGTTGCGGACCGATTCCACCAGGCTGATTGCGTCATGCAATTGCTTCCATGCAACCGAGGCCTGAAGCGTCGGATCACCTGTGACTGCACTGAGCAGTGTACCCGCGGCCGCATTTCGGAATACGAGCGTGTTCGACGTATCGACTAGGAAAACCGGCTGGACGATCTGATCCAGTACCAGCACCAGTCGACGAGTCTGGTTCTTCAGCAAATGAGCACGCGCTTCGAGTCGCGACCGTTGTTCTGTGACGTTTTTGATCTTCGCTTCCTGCCGTTCAACCCGGTGCAGCGTTTCACCCAAAAGCGACCGAAAGACACCTGTTCCGGTAAGATCACCGGTTCGCAGGTCAGGTCGGCTGAGTGTTGCGATTGCGGCCGCTTCCTGGCGTCGGAAGAGGGCAATCGTGGTCAGCAGGCCAACAAGGCAGCCCGCATAAGAAATCATCGCAGCACTGGGTGACTTGAATGCCCACGAAGACACAACGACGGCAATGAGTCCGAAAGCGATCGATGGCAAGCAGAGTGGCAGCAGCAGTGTCCCACTGAGAGCGGGTGGCATCGGCAGGACGGCAGAATCAGCGACATTGGCCGATTCCACAGGGGCTGATTCTGCCGGCAATAAGCTCCGGTCAAACCCGCCACTCAGTGAAGCGTCAAAAATGTCAGCCATGTTCCACCTGCAAAGACTGCCACCAGATTTCCAGTACGGATTACGTCAAATGACGCTCCGTAAACGAAAACCTAGGTCGCAGATTGCACGTTGTCCAATTGCAACATCAGTTGCCAAACAACAACAGACAACTTCCAGGAACCAACTGTAACGATCGTACGGGCTATGACGCGCAGTTCATTCCACGCAGGCTGACTGATTGCTGGACGCAGCCGAACGACACCTGGATGCCATGCCACCTCGACATGACCGTTAGCAGTTCGTCGCAACAGGGGTCAGGAAGGGTGAGGGTGGGTGAATTCTCGCAATAATGCTTTTGACCAATCCGCGATAGCAATCGGTTAATCCGGAATTGAGTGTGTGGACACAAATCGAAATGCAAACCGGACGCTAGCGCGTCCGGCTGATCGGTTCATGAACTTCTGAGTCGGACCACTTGGGCGGGCGATTTCCAAGTCAAAACGACTGCCTTCAAAAGGTCTGACCAGTCTACCCCCTTTTGCCACGGACTGTTAGGCAATGATTTCGCGGATCGGCTTGCCGATGTCGATGTCCAGTCGCCGTCGTCCTGGGACTTCCAGCGCCTGTGGGTCGAGGCCCAGTTGATGGAGAACCGTGGCGTGAATGTCCGTCACGTAGTGAGGGTTCTCGGTGGCAAAGAAACCGAGTTCATCCGTGGCCCCGTGAGTGACGCCACCCTTGATGCCACCGCCGGCCAGCCAACTGCAGAAGCCCTGCGGATGATGGTCCCGTCCGGTCCCCTGCGCGGCAGGAGTGCGTCCAAATTCTGTTCCCCAGACGACCAGCGTCTCGTCGAGCAAACCGCGTCGCTTCAGGTCCTTCAACAGCCCTGCAATCGGCTTGTCGACCTGAGCAGACAGATTCGTGTGATTATTCTTGATGTCGCCATGAGCGTCCCAGGCGCCGCCACCTCCTCCACCGTGGAAGATCTGAACGAACCGAACTCCTCGTTCCACCAGCCGACGAGCCGACAGACACAGTTGACCAAACGGTTTGGTCGTTGCCTGATCCATGCCGTAGAGATTCTGCGTTTCTGCCGTTTCCGTTTGCAGGCTGAGAACCTCAGGAACGGCGGACTGCATGCCAAACGCCAGTTCATAAGATTTAATACGTGCTCTCAGCGACTTGTCGTCCGGATATTCGATCCCGGACAGCGTGTTCAACTTGCCAAGCAGGCTGAATTCCCCGGCCTGTTCTTCGGGCAGGATCTGTCCATTGGGAGGCGTGACAAACGGCAGCGGATTAGCAGCGCCAACATTCAGGCGGACGCCCGCATATTGGGGCCCGAGATACCCTGCACCATGAGTCCATTCGCCGCCACAGCAGTCCCCCGTCGGAACACCCAGCACGACATAATCGGGAAGGTTCTGGTTAATTGCCCCCAGTCCGTACGTCGCCCACGAACCAATCGTCGGAAATGAACCTTCTCGCGGATGCCGTCCGGTATGCCAGGTCAACTGAGTTCCATGATCATTGTGGCAGGTCCAGAGAGATCGGACGACCGCCAGGTCATCCGCACATTCTCCGATGTTCTGAAACCAGTCCCCGACTTCCAACCCACATTCACCGTACTTTTTGAAACCGGTGTTCAACGCCATCAATTGCTTGCGCTGATAATGACCGGGATTGACCCCAACAAGATTCTTGTTGATTCGCTTCTCGTCCAGGAATTCCTTGTACGGCGTTTCTTCAATCGACTTGCCGCCGTACTTGGTCAATTCGGTCTTGATGTCAAAACTTTCTACATGGCTGACACCGCCACAGAGAAAGATCCAGATCACACTCTTCGCTCGTTGAGGCAGATGCGGTCCTGATTGAGGTCCCGCAGGCGTTGACTCAGCACGAGCGATCCCGTCACGAAACGACATTGCTCCCAGGACTAACCCCGTGAACCCCATTCCGGTGTCAGCCAGAAAGGATCGACGCGAAACAGGACCACACCCACAATTTGAATCTTGATCGCTCATTGTAAGTTTCCAGAAATCGCTTCAGCGGATGGTCACGAAGTCGTTATGGTTCAGCAGGACATGGATCAGGTTTTCACGGGATCGAAGCACCGGGTCAGCCGACGGCTTTGCCGTTTCGTTGACAGCCCCGGTATTCTGCTTCAGACGGTCCGCAGTGGCGATCAACGTCTGCTGCTGCTGATTCAGGAAGCCCGCTGAGACCTGCAGTTCTTCCGAGGTAGCGGTTCGCGATAGAACTCGTTCAAACGCAGCATTCACGAATGCTGCGTTATCGTTCGCTGTGGTCTCATGCAGTTTCCGGGCAATGATTCTCGCCTGGACCAGCGTTAACTCACTATTGGCGAGAGCCAGCGCCTGCTGCGGGACAATGCTTTCTTTCCGCTGATAGCATTCCGTGACCGCAGCACAGTCAAACATCTTGAGAAACTCCATCTGCTTCTCTTGAGCATGTCGAAAGTACAAGCTGCGGCGGTTAACTGTCAGTCCCAGCGCATAGTCGATGTCAGGACCTCCGAACGACAGATCCAGTTTTCCAGCCACGTACAGGATGCCGTCACGGACCAGTTCTGCTTCCATCCGCCGTGAGGGAACTCGCCAGATCCACCGGTTATCAGGATCGGCGGCGAGATTTTTCTCATCCGGCGTCGATGCCATGCGATAGGTTCGTGAAGTGACGACCAATCGATGAAGATGTTTCATCGACCATGGCTTCACACCGGAAGTCGCAGGTTCCATCAATTCGATAGCCAGCCAGTCGAGCAGTTTCGGATGAGTCGGCGGTTGTCCGTTCTGGCCAAAATCGAGGACGGTCGGGACCAGTGGCTGACCGAAATGTCTCAACCAGATCTGGTTTGCGGCGACGCGAGCCGTCAGTGGATTCCGTCGATCGGTGATCCATCGTGCCAGGGCCGCCCGGCGGCCCGAAGATTCCTTGGGATAACTCGGTCCGACGGCAGTGTAATTCGGTGTCTGTTCCGTGCAGGCTTTGTTCGCTGCATCCCGCTTCTGGGTCGCATCCGCCAGGGCCTTTTCGGCGTCCGTCACTGCCTGCTTCAGTTTTGGGTCGTCGCCTTTCAACGCAAGGATCGCGGCAACACGTTTCAGTTCCAGTTTGATAACTTCGATTTCGGCCTGTGCAAAGGTGGCCTGTCGTTCGGCATTACCGGCGGCGATGGCAAGATCGTTTGCGTTCGCTGGAATCGGATTGGCATATTTCGCCTGATCGGCTGCAATGCGAGCTTTGACGGATTCCACACGAAGTTTGGCAGCCGCCGCAATCCGTTCCGCCAGGGTGACTCGAACGCGAGCGGCATCGGCCGTCGCAGCGTCCAATACCGTGGCCGCAGTCTTCATAGCCGTTGCCAAGTCAGTCGCCAGTTTCTGTGATTCCGCTTCAGCCTGCTTCAATTCCAACTCACTCGCGGCCAGAACCTGCTGCTGAAAATGAGGCTGCAAAGCGGGGTAATAGGCTTCCGCAGGCAGCGGAATCGGCTTCACGTCATACGGGATTTCACCGATCAGCTTCAGAACTCCCGGCGTCAGCGGTCGATCTTTATCAGGATCGCGATCATCGCCTTTGCGAAAGGGATACGTGACCACAGCCAGATCTGCGTCATAGACACGTGCCAGACCATCCTTCGTCGTATCAGCCTCCGTGGGGACTCGATCAAGCCGCACCTGATGCGGTTCGAAAATGGCACGAAGGCGGTAAAACTCGTCCTGCGAGATCGCGTCGTACATGTGATCGTGACACCGGGCACAGCCGATCGTCAGACCGAGAAACGCCTGAGTAGTGTGGTTGACAGTATCCTGCATCCATGTTTCACGACTCAGCATCTTGTAATTGCGAGCGAGAAACCCGGTGGCACGAAGAGCCCCTGCATCCGCCGGATAAAGTTCATCTGCAGCCAGCATTTCGGTAAGCATCTGATCATAAGGCTTGTCGGCGTTCAGAGACTCGATGATCCAATCGCGCCAGCGCCAGATGTGTGGCTGGCTGTCACGAATCTGCTTTCCATCAGTCCAGCCGGCCCAGTCGCTGTAGCGCCAGACATCCATCCAGTGACGTCCCCAGCGTTCTCCGTAATGAGGGTTACTCAACAGGCGATCGACAACTTTTTCGTAAGCGTTCGGGGATGCGTCGTTGAGGAAATCGTGTAATTCTTCGGGGGTCGGCGGCAGGCCGATCAGATCCAGAGTCACGCGACGCAACAAAACTGTTCGCGACGCTTCGGGACGCGGCGTCAAACCGTGAGATTCGTGTTCAACACCCACAAACGCGTCAATCGGATGGACATTCCACTCCGCTCGAGCCACTTTGGGCAGATCAGGACGAACGAGCGGCTTGAAGGCCCAGTGATCTCGATAGTCGCGCTCGGCACGTTCGTCGGCGGGTGCTTCTGCCTTCTGTTCAACCCAGCGCCGCAGCAATTCGATCTGCCCGGCCTGCAAGGGTGGCCCTTCTGGCGGCATCCGGATCGCTTCGTCAGTCGTGGTGATTCGCTTCAGCAGCAGACTTGCATCGACATTACCGGGCACGATCGCGGCCCCGGCAGTCCCGCCTTTAATTGCGCGAGCCGCGGTGTCCAGCCGCAGGCCACCCTTCTGCTTGAGTGCTCCGTGACATGCGACACATCGCTCTGTCAGGATCGGTTTGATGTCCTTTAAGTAGTCGACTCGCTCCTCAGCCAAAACCGGCATCGCGAGGAGCAGGGCAATCACGTGCAGAAACGCAATGCGTAGATTCATCGGCGGACGTCCATTGCTTTAATCTCAATTGCAATACCGGCGCGTCCGAGATTGTCACATAAACGCTCGCTGAATTGTAGAGATGATTCGAAAATCGAAGGACGCGCCGAGGTTGACCAGCCGCTTCGTCATCCGAAATCAAAGCCAGTCCGCCGTTATTTCGGTGGGTGTGGCAAGACGCGACTGCCGACTTTTTCGATCTGGTGTCCAACCGTTTCCAGTCCGGCACCGATTTCATCCATGACGAATCCCGTCCCCTCGATCAGTTTTCCAGAGATCACTCGAGAATCTTTCGCAACTTCTGCAGTGGCAGCCCGCATTGTCGCGTCAGTTCTGGCAGCCGCCCGCTCCAGATTGTTGGTTGCCGACCGCAGGAACTGCCCCGATCTTTTCAGTTCTCGCTTCCGCCAGGCATCCGATGCCTTGGCATACTGATCATTCGCCAGAGCATGGAGTGCCCGAGCAGTGACCAGATCCAGGTCTTCAACAGATTTGACCATGCCGGTTTCAATACGGTGAGCCGTCTGTTCCAGTTCATGTTCTGAATGAGTCAGCGATCGCTTGGATCGATCGAGTGCATGTTCAGCAGCCACTCGTACATGTACGGCGGCCTTCCGCATTTCCGCAGCAGCAGTTCGGGCATCCATGATCAGAAACGCATCGCGAGCACGACTGAGATGACGACTCGGCTCGTCCGACAACATGTCCCACTGTTCTTCTTCAATCAGCAGATAGCCCGTCGGAACATGCGGGCGAGGCCCCTGAGGCGTTGAATTCTGTGCTTCGACAATCGTAACGGATGTCAGCGATACCAGCGCCGCCAGAATAGTCGTCTTGTGCGACCGCAAAAACATGATGGTTCTCCGTAACCAGTGAGATGAGCATACGCATGACCTGACTCAGAAGCAGGTTGTATGCCAACTTCGACGGAGATGTACCGGCGAGCCCGGATCAGGGCACTCACACTGATTTCAGCCGGACTTGGGCTTACGAATCGGCAGTTCTTGCTACCCAACGACGAACGTGAGTGGCGGGAATTCGCCATCTGGTTGACATCAATCCAGTGGCCAGTATTCAGTTTTCGCATTTTTGGCGTCGGTCACCCGACCCCGCCGAGACGATGAACCAATGGTCTGCACTTTCATTATTATGAAAAAACGGGCATTGGCAGGACGATGTGGGGCAGAACGATGGAAGAGATGGGGGTTTGCTCCACGTCTGCCGGTAGGATTCAGCCTTTCATGAAATCGATAAGCGGCCGTTCGATCATTTTAGCGGACGCACGGCCCCCACCGAGCAGGGCTTGGGAAAGTCACCTACACACTCCTGCGTGAAGATAGCGGCCTGAAATCAGGTGCCTGAAGCTCATCGCATGTACGACTGCCTGGTCGTCATGAAACACTCGCAAGAGAAGGTCTTCGATCGTTGGTTTCGGCGTGTCAGAAGCCCCGCAACGAACAAATACGCGATACTTTCATCCGTGATCGGCTTAATGTTTCTTGTGTTGCGCACCCAGCGAGCTTAAGAAAAGTCATGGGCCCCACGTGGAGGGCGAGATTCGCGAAAATGCCTTGGGAATTATCGGACAGTTTGCAGTACAATCCCACCAGCAGCCGGAAACTGAAGGAATGTGCGTTTCCGTCCACAGTCGCCATTGAATCCCGCGCCGGGGTTCGTCTTGCTGCCGAAGCCGTTGCGACTTTGTCCATTTCGCCCTGACAATGAAGTCGCGAGAAACCATGTCCAGCGCAACGGACTGTCGTCGGGCACGCCTGACCCCCTTTGAAGAGTACATGCTGGGAGACGAATATCCCGGCTGGCCGATGACGTTCTGGATTCGTCTGGAATTCAGCGAACCACTGGATGCCGCGCGACTAAACAGAGCCGTTATTGCGACAGCGTTGTCTCACCCGCTGCTGGCCGCCCGGATCGAATTTGATCGGCGCCACCGCCCCTGCTGGGTTCCAGCTCCAGTCACGTCCGTGGTTCACGAATATCACTCGATGGAACGGGATTCAGAGTTTCCGACTTCGGCACCAATCGACCTGCAGAAGGAACCTGGCTGGCGGATCTGGACGGACAATCGTAGCGGGAGTCATGTTATCTGGATGGAATTCCATCATGCCGTCTGTGATGGCATCGGGGCATTCCGTGTTCTGGAAGATATTCTGGCCTCATATCGTGATGACGCCTGTCTGCCAGATTCAGATTTCGATTTGAATTGGCAGCAACTGACACACCGTTACAGGTGCGACAATCTTTCCGGGCTGACGCAGCGAATCAGCCAATGGGCATGGATGATCTGGCGGATTGCTGCCTACACGTCGACGGCTCCCGCGAGCCTGGACGTTGTGTCATGGCCACACGGTGTCCCTGTCGGCGGCATGGTTCCCTCGCAAGCTCGAATCGCTCGCCTCGGAGACGTTAATGCGTATCTTCAGGCAGCGAAGCGTCACGCGTGTACTCTCAACGACCTGGTCATTACCTGCCTGTTTCGGTCACTTCAAGAAGCGATGATTGAAAGAGCCCCCGACCGGCGACATCGGCTACGGCTGTTTATCCCCATGGACCTGCGGGGAAATCCACTGAACGCCTGCCAGGTTGGGAATGTGGTGGGGATGCTGCATATCGACCGAGTTGTCAGTGCAACGGGGCCAGGAAGCGATCCCGTTTCGGTCTCTTCCGTTGCGAATGACATGAAGATCTACCGCAAAACGCAAATGGGGCGTGCCCTGGTCGTTTCATTGGAGGCTGTGACCGCAATTCTTGGCTCACCCGGCAGATTGCTGAATCCTCGCAAATGTGGTGCGACCAGCGTTCTGACTAACCTCAAGACGCCACTTCAGGCGAGCAAACTCGCCGGGCCCGACGGACGACTGCAGATCGGCAGTACAGTGCTGGAATCCGTCGAGTTATTCCCCCCCGTCCGCCCCATGACTCCCGCATGCTTCGGACTTTTGACGTACGGAAACGAACTGCGACTGACCATGCGTTTTCAGCCAGCGACGTTCCCGACAGCAGAGGCCGATTCCCTGTTCAATCGTTTCACGGAAGAACTGCGAAGAATCAATGATAACTGACTACAGATTCGAGCCCTGAGACACGAATGATCAGGTTGAAACTGCACGTCAGTACTTCGGGAAAATCGCTGGGGTCGGATAGCGTTCTTCAATGCTGGATGCGTCGTTGAGATATTCCTCGCGAGGGACATCGACCTGAGGCCAGGTTGCAGGGCGGACGCGGACAACTCGGCCTGGCCGAATTCCTTCGATGATCAGGTCCGTTTCAAAGCGGATCTGAACGCCGCTACTTCCTACGTGGACTTGTCCGTCGGCCTTAACGACATCAATGATGGTGCCCCGCGATGCCATATGAGCCGGTCCATACGCTCCGTGAGTGTGCTTTAACGTATTCTCAACGGCATTCATCATTGCCGAGTTCCCCTGCTTGAAATCGGCGTACAGCGAATCATCCATCCCGCCAAATAGCGTTGCGGTCACTTTCGCACGACCGAACTTGCCGTACTCGACGGCATCGACCCAGGCTGGCATCCAGCGACTGCGAATGAAAGCCTTGTGAGTCTCGGTCTGGCTGCGGGTGGCACGCTGCATGGCGACGTCATCCAGCCAGATGTCTGAGATATGAAATCGCGTGAATATTCCGCCCGGTGTCGGCTTCCAGGTGATACCGATCAGGACAGGTTGTCCACCGAGCGATTTCTTACCTGTTGCGGGAAAGAGTCCCTCGGCAACCAGATCCTCAAGCGAAAGACATTCGCGACCGCGCCAGAAGCGAGTTGCAGAATCGAATGTCATCTTCTCATCTTCCGCCTTGCCATCTGATCCCTGCTTCGGTTCGCAACTGGCGACGATCAGCTTTTCGCTGTTCTGAATGTCGACTTCTTTCAGCTTCCAGACTTTTCCTTCACGCAGGCAATGGCTCGGTTCGTCATCAAGAATAAAGACATGGTTCTCGGCAGGAGCCGTACCAGCACCGCGATTGTGGTTCCCGTCGACCTTCTTGTTGTTGATCGGCAATACGGGCACGGCCGAGGTTTTCGGATCGGGCGGAAGATAGGCTCGCACATGCAGCACTGTTCCCAGCGGAATATCCCTCAGGTCCGCTGGAGCCCCATGAAACCGGACCATGCCGTAAGGAAGCATCGCAAACGGGTGCGGATCGTTCCGGAAGAACATGCCCGAACCTTGTACGCGGATACTGCCGCGACGGTTGGCATGGTCGACAAAGACAAGTTCGCCTCGATAAGAATGCGCCATTTCCAGCGGCGGAAACTTGCCCGCTGTTGGGCGGAAGATGTCAGTTCCTTGTTCCTGGCAGAGGGCGGGGCCGTGAGTGACGACCTGAGCAAAAACAGACAACGCAACCACAAGCAACAACGAACGAACCAACAACCGCCAACGAGGAACGACTCGCATAATTCGAAGACCCACCAACCAAGAACCAAGAACTACGAACCCAGAACAATTCTTCACACCTCAATCGCCTTATTGCTGTCGCCGAACTTATCGGTCTCTACGCCCATTCGTTGAGCCATCATCAACAACAGGTTGCTCATGTGAGCGTTGACATTCGCCGGTCGGCTGCAGAGCGAGTAATGTTCGCCGGGTTTGTCGAGCTGATAGCCCTTGAAGTGACCTTGATTGAAATCGAGATGACTGCCGTGCTTCAGGCCGAGATCTGAACCGCCAGCCAGCACCAGAGGCAGATTCGCGTTCCCGTGGCTGTGGCCGTAACTCATCCCGCTGCCGAACAGCGCCATCGTCGTCCCCAGCAGTGGATGACCGTTCAAATCCTTCGTTTCTGCGAGCCGCGAGATGAAGTAGCTGTACTGCTCAATCGCAAACGTGTCGTATTTCGTGAGCTTTTCCATGTAGCCCGGATCGCCACCGTGGTGGCTCAACTGGTGCCGGGATTCCGTAATCCCGATTTCAGGGATCGCGAACGCATCCCCTTCACCACCAAGACTGAACGTCGCAACACGGGTCACGTCCGTCTGAAACGCCAGCACGATCAAATCATAGACAGTACGGAAGTAGTCACCCGCCTGAGTCTGTGGTATGTCACGATTCGTTCGTCGCCGATCATCATCCGAGACACTTGGCAGCGGAGTATCGAGCCATGCGTCCGCTCGGCGGGTGCGAATTTCCGCTTCTCGGATCGACGCCAGGTATTGTTCCAGCCGTCCCTTGTCCGCTGCTCCCATCGCATTCTCCAGACGACGCACCTCAGCGAGGTTTGCGTCGAGTACGCTTCCCTTGCGTCGCAACGTTCGCCTTTGAGCGGTCTTGCCACCTTTCGGTTCTTCAAACAGCGACGCAAAAATCTCGCTGCACCGACGCATGGAAGGCAACCGGACTCCATCAGCAGTCCAGCCGAGGGAATCTCCCGTCAGCGCGATTTCCATCGATGAATATCGCGTGTGCTTCGCGGTAACCTCGGCCATTTTCTGGTCGACAGAGATTGTGTTCTTGTCGGAAGGTCCTAGCTTTCCACCCGTCAGCCAGACCGAGATGCAATTGTGATGGTGACTCAGGGCGCCGGGATGGTGCAGACCACTGATCGGCGTAATAACCTCGCGATGCTTTTCCAATGGCTTGAGTGACCGCGAGAACTGGTAATCCTTTCCCGCAGTTGTGATCTGATAGTTGAGCGAATGCACGCCATTCGCCAGATAGATGAAGACACTGCGGCGGGGCGTTTCGGCTTTCCCTTCAGCCGCTCGCAGCGGAAGCATGCACTCCAGAAATGGCAATGAAATGCACGTGCCAAGCGCACGCAGGGCATGTCGGCGGTCGAGCAGCCAGGACTGGGAGAGGTAGTTCATCGTTCTTGGTTCCTTGTTCTTGGTTCTTGGCTTGGGGAACAGAAATTCAGTCCTGGTTCGTGGGGCTTAGTTCTTAGGGGGCGGAGTTGGTGGCGAGTTCCTGGTTCATGGTTCTTCGTTCTTGGTTATTTCATGACCGGCCCGCAGTTCATGGACTTTTCTTTAACCAAGCACTAAGAACTACGCACCAAGAACCCGGAACCAGGAACCAAGAACTACGCAACAAAATTTAAGAACCCCACAACAAAAAAGTTATCTTTTTCTGAGTAAATCGGACAGGGCCACGGCACGGATGATATCTTTTACTCGATACTCGTTCTTCTTCGCTTCTGCTTCAATCAGCTTCAGGTCGTCTTGATCATCGACCGTGAGCACTCGGCGAAGAGCGTAAGTGCACAGATGTTCAATCAAGGCCCGTGCAATCAGGTTCCGGTCGTCGATCAGCAGTTTCTTGAATTGAACAGAGTCTTTGAATGTCCGACCATCCGGCATCACTCCCGATGCATCCACAACGGGATTTTCCCCCACGCCGGTTGGAACCAGTTCGCGAGTGCGCCATTGGCCGACGGCGTCATATTGGTCGAACGCCAGACCCAGCGGATCAATCTTAGCGTGGCAGGCCGCACAACTCGTATTCCTCGCATGAGCTTCAATTCTCTGGCGGATCGTGATCTTGGTTCCCGTGGGCGGAATTGGCTCGATTGGATCCACATTCGCCGGGGGTGGAGGCGGAGTCTTATTGAAGATTGCTTCGCTGACCCATACGCCACGATGTACCGGACGATGCCTGGTTCCATCGGATGTCAGTCCGAGTACTGCTCCCATCGTCAGCAGTCCGCCCCGATGATCGTCAGGCTTCAGCGAGACTCGCTGGAACCCACCCGCTTTCGGCTCAGGCAGCCCATAGAAATCGCAGAGCCGGGCGTTCGCCATGGTCCAGTCGGAATCGACGAAGGCATCCACGGGCAGGTTCTTCGCAAAGAGCTCGCGGACGAACTCGACTACTTCGGTGCGCATGCTGGTCTCCAGCCACGCGTCGTAATTCGGATACAGTTTCTTGTCCGGCGGAAACATGCCAAGCCGGTGCAGTTGCAGCCACTGTCGAACGAAGTCGTTGATAAAGCGACTGGTCTTGTCATCGGAAAGCATCCGATCCACTTCGCGCTGAAGGACGTCGGATGCCTTCGGGGTCGCACCGTCCGATTTACAAAGGGAACCGCTTCGCGCTGCTGCGAAGAGCGATTCGTCCGGCATTGAACTCCAGAGGAAGTAAGAAAGGCGAGCCGCGAGTTCCGAATCGTTGAGCCGTTCGCGTGCGACAGGATCACCTTCGACGAGATAGATAAAGTGCCTGGACGTCAGGACTCCCTGCATGGCGACTCGGTAGGCATCAGCGGGCTTTTCGCCCGCTTCGCGTTCCATGCGATATGCGTTCATGTAGTCAGCCAGTTCCTCCTGCTTGACCGGTCTGCGCCAGGCTCGTTCGGCGAGCCGATGCAGGTGCTCGGCGACCACTTCGATCTTCGCGTCATCAGGCGGAAGCAGTCCGCTGCGTCGCGACTTTTCCACGTCTGTTTCGAGCGGTCCTTCCCATTCGATCCAATCGAGCAGCACGGTCGAGAACAGGCCGTTCCCCTTATCATCAAACATCTGGGGAGCGTTCGGGTTCAGCAGTTGCGTTTCGCTGCTGTGAGTGAAGATGTGAGCGCCGCTGCCAAGTGCATTACGGAATGCTGCGCCTTGTCTCCGATCCACCACATCGGTGGCAACGACGCAGAAGTCGAGCGACATCGGCATCTCAAGGAAGACTTCGAATTCGTACACCTGCGGCTGGTCTTCAGGGGCCGTCAGATCAAACTCAATCAGCCCGTCGACCGTCTCTTCGCCCGTCCGCTTGCCGATGCTGAGGTGCGCCGTCTGACCACCAAGCGGACGAATCCCGCTCGCCTGAAGTCGCATGCGATACAGTCCGCTGTGCTCCGGCCCGACCTTTCCAAACCAGTTTGACGAGAGTGCGGTCTGGACGTTGCCCGGATAAAGCAGAAAACGCAACGGCCGCTTGATGCCAAACCGGTCGAGAACTTCCTGCTGAGACTTTCCGCCGTTGTAGCGAAGTTCAGCAGCGGTCTTACGAACCTTGCGAGCTTCCCCGGTTGAGGCGGGAAAAGCGCGGTCCAGTACCAGGCCTGCAGCCCGGTAATAGCGATCAACATGAGACGGCGAAAGCGTCAGTTCGGAACCAATCCGCTCGAACCCATGCCATAAATTGTCGTCGTTGAGCTCGCCCGGCTTCGTAGGGTCGTAACGCACACCGAGCAGATCATAGACGGTGTTCTGGTACTCCTTCCGACTGAGCCGGTAATGAGCCACTGCCGGTCGAGCCGCCATCCGCGCCGCGCGTCCTTCTTTGAGGCGAGCGTCCAGGCTTGTGACAAACTCAGAGATTTCCTTCTGAGTCGGCTGCGGTTCCTTCTTCGGCGGCATTTCACCGCTGTTGACTTTGTCGAGAGCTTCGGCCCAGTGATGCGAGTCGCGACCCGCTTTGAAATCACGCGACAACCGGTCAATCCGAATGTCGCCCTCTTCCTTCATGGGGCCGTGACACCGGATGCAATGCTTTTCCAGAAAGGCCTCAAACGGTTCAGCCCCTTGAACTTCACAGGTCAGGCCAGCGACAAGAGCGACGGACAAGACGGATAAGGCTCGACGAAGGAACATAGATCTTCTCGTTGCGATTCAGCGAAGCAGTCTGGTCCAGACGAGTGTACTCGACGACCAATCGAATTGTTCGATTTTCCACAGCAGAAATCAGAGTTTTTCGACAACCCAGATATTGCGGTAAATCACACGGCGTCCGAAG
Source organism: uncultured Schlesneria sp. (assembly GCA_963977965.1). GTDB lineage: Bacteria > Planctomycetota > Planctomycetia > Planctomycetales > Planctomycetaceae > Schlesneria. Next base: position 12,655 of record CAXBSB010000055.1, on the reverse strand, counting down.
GCTTCGAACCAGATGGGACCGTCGGCCGTCTCTGGACCTTTGAATCCATGCGGCGTCGGACCATTCACTTCCAGCTTGTCGACTGTCTGGTGCCCATTCAGTTTCACGGAGATCACAGCTTTTGATGTCTTCTTGTTGTTGTCATCGAAGCGAGGTGCTGTGAAGTCGATGTCCAGAGTCTGCCAGACCAGCGGCGGCAGGCACGAGTTTGGCACTGTGGATGGATAGGTAAAGACACTCCCGCAGACTCGCGGCGCGTTATTGCCTTTCGGCACAGGGAACTTGGACGGAATCTTTTCGTCGAGCAACTTGGGGCGGCTTGGGCTGGTCGCACCCGACAGATCGAAATCGAATCCAAAACTGTCGCCGATGGCGACCTCATACCGGGAGAGCATGTAGATTCCTGCATCCGCGCGGCGCCAGGGAATGTTCTGTGGCTCCCAGCCCGTCATGAATTCGACATGCATGGTGTAGTCTTTGAACCGCCGCTTCGTGACAGCTCCGGCCAGCATATTCCCTTCAAACATCATCGGCGAGGTCATCCCTTCGATGTCCTTTCGCTCTTCGAACGCGTCCATGTTGGGAGCCGACCCGCCGAACAGCACAATTGCACCGGCGGGAGGTTTCCGGCCCAATGTTTCGCTCCTACGTTCCACTCGTTTGAGGAGTCCCTTGCGTTCCCCGCGTTCTAAAGTCAGGCCGTTCTCATCAAGTACGGCACTGGCTCCATCGTCCGTGGGTGACCTGAATTCCACGCGGCCATCAGTCAGCGACGCACTTTCTAGAATGGCGTAGCGACCACCATCGCAGCCTGCGCCCGGTAGGCCCCCCTCAAGAATCAGAGCATGGAATGCCTTGTCACCTCGAGCAACCACCTGGGCCGCGATCGCTTTGTCACCTTCCTTGCCGACGTATTCCCCCTGCAACTTCAGTTCGATTCCAATCGATTGAGCGTCAAACAACTTCTTCGTCGCGGCCTCTGCCGCCTGGTCCACTGTCTGAGCAGTGGATTCGCTGTTCCACGATACGATCAGGCACAACGCAAAGCTGCTGAAGATGTATTTCATTTGATGCCTCTACAGGTCTCGGAACTTCGGCCAAGGTCAGATTTACATTCACTGATGCATTTGTAGCCGAGTTCGCAAGGAACTGGAAGCGCGTGACCAAAGGCAGAGCGAGTGCCTGATTCTCGTTTCTGTTCTTCGTGGTAAGCCGTATTCAATTCATGAAGAAATTTACCACGGAGGACACGGAGAAACACAGAGGCAGAAGGGTTGCCCCGATTGCCGCTTAGGCTGTTGGGGTGACGGAGTCATAAGGAAACTCTACGGGAGTGCAAGCCGATATCGGCAAATCGCACGAGTGCTCAGATTTCAACCATCAGAAAAAACTAAAGTCTGGCAGCCTCCTGAAATCAGGATGACTGCCAGACTTTTCGATCGCATTCAGTCTGAAGCCGAAACGACTTCATACATCCAGTTCTACTGTCCAGTAGGCCTCACTGATGAACTTCGACCAGCTTTCAATTCTGGTGTCATGTCGAGCATAAATGGGTTGCCACTTGGGCCGAACCGGAGGTTTGCGGAGTGGCATGTGAGCTTCGATTGGCGTTCGGTCTGCCTTTTTCGAATTGCATTCAATGCACGCCAGGACACAATTCTCCCACGTACTCGTTCCCCCGCGCGACCGGGGTTGCACATGGTCGATCGTTAATTCCTCAGAACCGGGTTGCGCTCCGCAGTATTGGCATGTGAAACGGTCTCGCTTGAAGATGTTCCTGCGGCTGAAGGCGACCGTGTTGGTGGGGACACGGTCATATTCCGTCAGTGTAATCACTTCAGGAACTCGAATGCGAAACGTCACCGCCTGAACAAATGGCTCATTTTCCTGCGGAATCAGCCTGGCCCAGTCGCCCCATGTGTACAACTGGAAGTCGTTTGGATCAACAATCCGGGCGCGTTCTGCAGCGACCAGAGTCAACGACCGGGCGACAGAAGCAACTCCGACAGGTTGCCAGAACCGATTGAGAACCAGGGTTTGTTTATTGAGCATCACCACGATTCATTCCTTCGTCAGGGTATTCGGGGGGAGTCGAACCCGCCGCTTCGACGGTCACAACGTCGCGTGCAACACCGTTACACTACGAACACCACATCATCGCTGAATACCCTCAGGACAAGTTTCGAGCCGATTCAGTTCGCGACTTTCCTGAGAAAAGAGCATCGACCCGAGCTTTCGTGTTTTCATCGGCGCAACTGGCAGCGCGAGCCAGATTTCGCAGCATTCCCGCAAATACGAATTGATGAAGGGGATAGATTCCATACCAGTAGAGCAAACCAGCCAGCCCGATCGGATCAAAGATCGCTATCTGACGAATCTTGCTTCCCTGTTCGCACGGGGTCACTTCGAATTCCAGCCAGGCACGCCCTGGGAGCTTCATTTCTGCTTTTAATCGCAGGCGAAAGGGTGGTTCAAAGATCTCGACTCGCCAGAAGTCGAGAGGTTCACCAACGTGCAGGTTCTCTGGATCGCGCCGGCCACGCCGTACGCCGACACCACCGATCAGCAGGTCCAGGAACCCGCGTAGCGACCACAACCAGTTGCCATAATACCAGCCAGTTTGTCCTCCAATCCGGCGGATGGGGGCAAATGCCTGTTCAGGAGAAACGGCCACTGTGATGGTACGCGAATCGACCAGCCGTGAGCCGTATCGATCACCGCCCCAGGATCGAGTTTGCCCCGCTGCCGACAATGCATCCGACCATCGCGTTTCGGCAAACTCCTGATCCTCGTTCACCAGTGCCCGTTCAATCGCCTGGCGAACTGTGCGAGGGCGAATGGCGAAAACTGTTTCTGCCAGATTGTTCGAGACGAGTGTCGGATTGCGCAGACTTTCGACCAGCTTTCGACCGATCCGAGCGTACAGCGGGGTGACCAACCCCAGCCAGAGACTGGACAGGTAGGGAGTCAGCAGCGGGACGGGAATCATCCAGCGAGTGAGGCCACGTTGTCTGGCGTATTCCCGCATGATCTCACCGTACGACACCTGATCGGGGCCACCGATCTCAAACACCTGTGAACCTGCCGAAAGAAGATCAAGCGTGGCCAGCAAGTAAGCGAGCAGATCTTCAATCGCAATCGGTTGTGCTTTCACCTGGACCCAGCGCGGACAGATCATAATCGGCAATCGTTCACTCAGGGCTCGAATCATCTCAAACGACAGGCTGCCCGAGCCAATTACAATCGACGCACGAAACTCGATCACCTGCGAGTGATGAGCTCTCAGGATATCGCCTGTTTCCTGTCGGCTGCGAAGATGTTTGGAAAGTTTTTCGTCCGGGTTACCGAGTCCTCCGAGGTAGACCAGACGTGGGACCCCGGCTTGTGTCGCTGCCTTGGCAAAATTCTCTGCAGCAATGCGATCCTGCGATTCGAAGTCGCGATTGTCACCCATCGAGTGAACGAAGTAATAGGCCGTGTCGACGCCTTCGAACGCTGCGGCTAACGAATCTGCGTCGAAGACATCACCCTGCACCACCTCGGTTGTCGCTGCGACACGATCCCGCAAGGCTTCGGGTCTGCGAGTCAAACATCGAACTCGGATCTGCTGTTGCTGCAGACGCGACAGCAGACGTCCACCCACGTAGCCTGTCGCGCCGGTTAATAGAATTAGACCCGTCATCGTGAAATCCTGATTGCGTGTTCCGCTCGTAATCTTACCAGATCGTGAATCACGAGTTGGCGAATTACGGCAACTACTGGAATTAGCATCAGAACGACGCTGGCAGACAAGCAAATGCCGCTCGTGAAATCCAAATCCATTCTTGACCGTCCGTGACATGTCTGCCAAACGGCGTGACCGAGAATCAGCACGTGTGCGGCGACGGCCGACTTCATCAACAAAGCGGAATGATGGACTCGAACTTTTCGCATGAGCATCGCCAGGAAGGGCAGCGTCTGCAGAGCGTGCAAGACTGCTCCATGCGGGTATTTCAGGACTCCGGCACGCCTCCAGATTTCCGGAGACCGCCCTGCCGCGAGATTCCATTCTCCGGCGATGGTGATGCCGATTCCGATGCCGCACGAAATCAGCAGCAGCCAGAGACCTGCGCGAATGGCGATCGCCTGGGCGTCGTCCATTGGACGCAGCCAGCGTGCTCTCCAGCAGAGCCATGCGATTCCCGCTGCTACGGCCAGAACAACGGAAAGCATGATCGATTCGATCGCTGCATCGATCGGTGTTGACCGATTGAAATGAGAAGCCACACCGCGCCACTGTTGTACCGTGATCAAACCGACTTCGATCAACAGGCCGCCAGCAAGGAAGAAAGCCAAACGATTGTCGTGTTGGCGAGGCACAAGTTTTTTCAGAACCCAAATGAGCGACCAGACGGTCACTCCGGCTGAAATTCCAAACAGCGCTGGCTTGCGGAGTGACAGCGGTCCTGACCAGTCTGAGCCTGTCGCGAATAATGCGAAGAGATGCAGCAGTCCACTGGCAAATAAGACTGCGCCGATCAGGTTCGGAACCGATGATTCACCGACGAGTTTAACATCGATCCGCAGTTGGCAATCATGAGTCGGGGCTGAATCATCGTCGAGGCAAAACATGTCCAAGCCCTCCATCAATTCCGATCACCTGACCAGTGATCCAGTCGTTCTCTGGGTCGAGGAGCCAGGCTGCCAGTGAGGCGACCTGATCGGGCTCACCCAGTCGACCCAGTGCGTGCATCTGGGCTGAGGCGGTTGCACTGGCAGGATTTTCCCAGATCCGCCGCGTTAAATCGGTTCGAATCAATCCGGGGCTGACAACGTTGACGCGAATGTTATTGGTTGCGTAGGTCGCCGCTGCCGAACGGGCCAAGCCGATGATCCCGGCCTTCGCAGCAGCGATTGCTTCGTGGTTTGCAATTCCAATTTCCGCGGCGGCTGAAGCAAACAGGACGATCGATCCACCACTTGCTCGCAAGTGCTTTGCACCCATCCGAACAGTCGCGAAAGCCGTGAACAGGTTTGTCTCCACAACCTGATGGAATTCGTCGTCGGTCGTGATGTGTGCCGGTTTCAGGAGGAGTGAGCCGATGCAATTGACGAATGCATCAACCCCGCCATACGCCTCTGCGGTGTCTCGGATCGCTTCGTCTAACGACTGCGAGTCTGACATGTCGACAGTCACATAGGGCTGGCGGATTTCATCTGAGAGTGACTTCAACTTCTCTTCGCTGCGACCGGCAAGCAACACCTGTCGACCGAGACGAACCAGACGCCGAGCCAAGGCGCTGCCGATGGTTCCTGTAGCACCAAAAATCACGACCACGCTCATGGCAAACTCCTGCGACGTTCAGCAGCGACAAATACTCGGAGGGAAATGAATCGTCAGACACAACGGTCTACGGTTCCGGGGCCGGAAATGCATCAACGCCTGCCTCACTTTAGACAGGCGTTGATCCGCCAGATATCACTGGATCGACCCGAGAGCATCTCAGGCTGATCAGGCACTCATGGTCGAATTACCGTCGATGTCGAACCGCCATGAGCCGATGCGTCAAACGGGGCGTCTGCGAGCATGTCGAGGCGACGTGGGGTGCGGCGACAGGGGCGGCATGAGCGCCCTTCACGGGTGCTGGAGGAGGAAGCAGCACGCTATCAATCACATGAATGACCCCGTTCGCAGCGTCGATATCTGTCGCAACGATTCGTGCTCCGTTGATCGTCGCAACACCGTTGTTCAGACTGGCTGTCAGCAGACCTCCGTGCACGGTCGTCAGTTCCTTCTTGCCGATTACATCTGCCGCGAAGACGCGACCAGTAACCACATGGAACTTCAGGATCGCAGCGAGTTGGGCTTTGTTCTCGGGCTTCAACAGATTCTCTACAGTTCCCGCTGGAAGCTTCGCGAAAGCTTCATCGGTGGGAGCGAAGACAGTCAGTGGCGAGGAACCAGAGAGCACGTCGACCAGTCCTGCTGCCTTTGCAGCGGCCAGCAGAGTCTTGAATGTCCCAGCCTGAGCAGCCGTCTCGGGAATCGTGGCCGTTGATGGAAGGATGACCTGGTCGATCACATGAATGACGCCGTTCGAGCAGGCGATGTCCGTTGCGACGACCTGGGCCTGATCGACGCGAACCTTACCGTCAGCAACCTTAACGTCGACTCGCTGTCCATTCACGGTTACTGCGGCGTTCAGCTTGACGACGTCGGCCGCCAGAACCTTACCCGGAACAACGTGGTAGGTCAGAACGGCAACCAGCTTCGCTTTGTTTTCGGGCTTGAGCAGCGTCTCCACTGTTCCGGCGGGCAACTTCGCAAAGGCCTCATCCGATGGAGCAAACACTGTAAACGGCCCCTTGCCCTGAAGCGTTTCCACGAGACCACCAGCTTTGAGCGCCGCTGCCAGCGTTTTGAACGAACCCGCTTGCACTGCTGTTGTCACAATGTCTTTAGGAGCAGAATCTTGCGCCAAAGAGACACCTTGCCCGATTACCGCTGCCGCCATGGCAGCCAATCCCAACACCATTCGCCGAATCATATCATTCTCCGAGTTACTGATCAGGTCCTCGAACGACGAACGCTTTCCAAAAATCGTTCAAATCGTTCATTAGTGGTAGTACCGCGGGTGATTCGCAGGCTTAACACCTTTTCTCAGAATTCTGACGAATTTTCCGGCGGGTGCATTCACGTGAGCTGTAAAGTTTCTTTCCGTAGGCACTTGCGTCAATCAAGAGCCACGCCAATGAGCAGAGCCCCTGAATCAAGAACTCAGGGGCTCTGAAATCGCCATTCAAACCAGCGAGGAGGCTTATGGGCGCGAACGAGCATCGTCCTGAAATAATCGCGGTGCGAAATCGTGGAGGGCGAGTCGCCATGTCTGCCATTCGTGAGCTAATCCGTCGGCATCGTGGAAGACGACGTTTTTGATTCCGGATTGCAGCAGTGTATTCGTGAGATTTTTCGCACTCGCATGGATTGTGGCGTCCAGTCCAACCGTGCCGGAGTGCAGGTACAGCAGTTTGACTTTCTGATCAAAGACTGCGGGATCTGCGAAAACCCCATTGTAAGACGTCTTCACATCGACATCGCGAAGTCCGCTGAACGATGCCACAACCGAGAATTGATCGAGATGCGTCAGGCCGATTCGCAGAGCTTGTCCTCCACCCATCGAGAGACCTGCGATGGCACGCTGGTTCCGATCATTCAATGTACGATAGTTGGCATCGATCATCGGAATCAGATCTTTCAGGATCACGTCTTCAAAGGCCCCGCCGTCACCTCGTCCGCGTTCAGGTAGCGCTGCCGACTCACCCGCCCGTGATGCATAGCCTTTCTCCATGACCACAATCATCGGCTTGGCCTTTTGTGCGGCAATCAGATTATCCAGAATGAAGTTGGCATGTCCCTGGCGAATCCAGCCCGTTTCGTCTTCACCACCGCCATGCTGCAGGTAAAGGACGGGATACCGCCGCTGTGGATCGGCATCGTAGCCTGCTGGGGTATAGACCATGATATGCCGAGTTTTGCCGGTGACTGATGAATGGTACCAGCGAGAACGGGCTTCACCGTGCGGAACATCCTTGACGTGAAAAAAATCAACATCCGCCTGAGGGATCTCGATTCCGCTGGTCGGCTTTCCAGTTCCGAAGAAGACATCGCTTCCGGGATCGTTTACCTGGACTCCATCGACAATGAAGGCGTAGTAGTGAAATCCGGGAATGACTGGGGGCGACGTCAACATCCAGACCCCTTCTGAATTCTTCACCATGTCCCACGGGCCTCCGCTGCCCAAACCGTAATTGGTGAAGACCTGGACCTTGTTCGCGTCGAGAGCTTTCAATCGAAATGTGATGCGTCGATCGGCGTGGACTCGTGGAAACGGCGCATTTCCGATGTTGGTTGAGGCTGGAATAGCATCCTGCTGACTATTGGCTTCAGCTTTCTTTTCCGCAGGCGGGTTAGCCGCAGGCTGATTTCCGGCGGGTTGTTCACTAAACAGCAACTGTGCGAAGTGATAAAGGTCAGCCTTCCAGACATTGAAGTCGTGTCCCCCATTCGGGATGACGTTGTAAAGATGCGGGATTTTTTTCTCTTCGAGCATCAGATGAACGTTGCTGCTGATCTGAAACAGGCTGTCCTTATCACCGCAGGCGACGTACAGAAGTTTCAGCTTTCGGATGGCGTCTTCTGCATCCTTCACGAGTTCATTCGGCCGCCTGGTATTCGGTGCCGATGAAAAGCCACCGACCCAGGCGAAGGTCTCCAGATTGTTGAACCCGAAATTCAGTGACTGTCCACCACCCATGGAAAGACCTGCCAGAGCTCGCGATTCGCGGTCAGCCTTCACGGTATAGGTCTTTTCGATGAACGGAATCAGATCGTTGATCAGGTCTTTTTCAAATGTTGCAAACGCAGGCGATTGCCGGGGAATAGGATCTCGCGCAGTCACATCCCTGGCGGCGCGTCCATTCGGCAGGACAACGATCATCGGTACGATTTTTTTGTCTGCCGACAAATTGTCGAGGATCACATCAGGCGCACCGTGACGCGTCCATTCGTTTTCGTCACCGCCAATTCCATGCAGCAGGTACAGCACGGGATACTTGCGGTCCGTGGTATATCCCGGCGGAGTATAAACCCGTGCCTTGCGTGTCATCCCGACGGTCGCCGATTCGTACTCAACCAGTTCGACTTTCCCTCGTTCAATCCCTTCCCGGCGAACGTCATAGCCTTCGGGCGGGGCCGAAAACTTTCCAACTGTCGATTGTGCCAGAACGGGTGCAGTCGATAACGCCAGCAGGATCCCTGCGAAGATGCCATACCAATGATGATTCACGTTGCTACCTTTTCTGTCGGTTCAGAGGATTCGCCACCGTTTGGCCCGCGTTCCAGATTCAATGATTGAGCGACCTTCGTCAGCAGGTTCACCAAGGTTTCGACTTCGTCTGGTTCAAGCGTTTCAACCATCTGAGCCCGGATGGGGTCGCCTGCAGTCCACAGTTGTCGAAACTTTCTCTTTCCTTCCGGGGAAAGAGCGACCGTTCTGGCGCGTGAGTCGGTCGGGTGAACATCCCGCTGGACAAGACCTCGCTGCTCCAGCAGTACAAGCATGGCCCGCACAGTACTGGGATCTGACGGCATCCGCCGGGCAAGTTCTCGCTGCGTCAGGGCCTGACCGCGCGACAAAGTCGCGAGGAGCACAAACTGATCCGCGGTAACACCCTGTTCTCCGAATACCACCTCGGACCGACGATGGAGTGCCATGTAAGCCGATCGGAGTGCCAGTGGAAGTTCGCTACGAGTTGACGTCATTGGATCCTCAATCAAAATAACGTGCGTACACGCACGATAATTCCGAGAATACAGTCTGATCACATGAAGTGCAAGAATCGTGAAACCTGCTCCCGCCGTTTGCCTCGAACTACTTGTTCTGCGAACCAAGTCTCTGAATGACCACGCGACAATCACTCCAGCCAGTCCGTGTCCTCAATCTACGTCGTCGTCAGAAACTGTCGAACCGTGGTACATCGTTCCCTGATGCTGAAGTCGCCTCGATGGTTTGCCCCCCCTCTAACGCGTCATCTCTGCATTCCCCTCAGTGCCGATCTGTGGACTCTGTGGTAAACAGCATTTCACGAGTTGAGGAAAACACGGAATGTCGAGTTGCACAGACTTTTCGCCCAACCGAATTGACGCCAATCTGGTCTCCGTACCGCTTTCATTTCGAATACGGTATATTTCATCAGACAAGCGACCGATCAAAGCGATCTGGTTGTCTGGGGGAGTCTGGGAATCGTATCAAGGGCTTTGGAATGGCACTTTTTCAGCGAATTCTGGTTGGGGTGGATCTTCATCAGGGGGATCGTGTTGCGGCACGTGAACTGGGACTTGAATCTCGCGCAGCCATCGAGGAAGCGATTGCTCTTTGCACTCATTCGGGCGGAAGTGTCACGTTTTGCTCGGCCCTGAATGTTTCTCCGCAAACGGCGACTCTGATTGCACAGGATCATCTGAACCTGCTCAAGACTGTTGAAGATGTTGCGGCTGACATGCTGGAAGCTGTTGTTGCCGAAGCGAAATCACGTGGTGTTTCGGCAGAAAAAGTGATTCGCCTTGGCCCACCCGAAGAACAGCTCGCGAAAGTGGCGATTGAAGGTAAGTATGACCTGGTCATCGTCGGGACGCGTTCGCGAAATAAGGCGACTCGCATGCTGTTCGGAAGTACCGCTCAGCGGTTGATCCAGAATGCTCCCTGTGCGGTCTGGATCGTGAAGCCGGAAGAAATGCGCGAAATCCTGGAGATCGCCGTTGCGACAGACCTTTCCGAAGCGGGTCGACCAGCGCTCAATGCTGCCGTTGAAGTCGCACGAGCACTCTCTGCCCGCCTGTTCGTGGTGCATGCCGTCGACATGGGTGAGTTGTCTGCGTTATTGATGGCGGGGGTCAACACACATGAAATCGCCAGCGTCCGCACTCGGCTTCTGGAAGACGCTCAAACGGGATTGCAGAACCAATTGGCCGCGACCGATTACCGCACGTTGCAGCACGGTGTGAAAGTGGAAGTGGTGGAAGGCTCCGCAGACGATGCCATTCCGAAGTTTGTCACCGAAAATGAAGTCGATATCCTGGTGATGGGGACTCACGGACGCAGCGGCCTGACTCGACTGCTGCTGGGGAACACGGCGGAAAGAATCCTTCCCAATGTCCATTGCTCTGTGATTACGGTGAAGCCGGACGGGTTTGTCAGCCCCGTCGCTTAATGCTTTTGTCATTCGCTGAGTGATCGTGGTTATCTTCTGAGTGGCAGCGTGGCGATGTCATGACGCCAGAACTACCGGTTTACCTGGACCATCACGCAACGACACCAGTCGATGCTCGGGTTCTGGCATCAATGTTGCCGTTCTTTGAACAGCAGTACGGGAATGCATCCAGCCTGCACCACGTCTACGGACAGGTCGCTCGAGCGGCCGTCAACCAGGCTCGTGAGCAGGTGGCAGGCCTGTTGAATGCGCAGCCGCGCGAGGTCGTCTTCACCAGCGGGGCGACGGAGGCCAATAATCTGGCGATCAAAGGATCGCTGGCAGCAGCGCCTGCAGGCAGCCACCTGATCGTTAATGCAGCCGAGCACAAATCGGTTCTGGATGTCGCTGCCCGACTGGCTCGACGGGGTGTCGAGGTCACGATTCTTCCGGTCGATCAGTTTGGCTGTGTTGATCCGAAGGCGGTTTTGAATGTCATTCGCCCCACGACCATTCTCGTTTCGGCGATGATGGGAAACAACGAGGTGGGTTCCATCAACCCAGTCGAAGAAATCGCTCAAGTCTGTGCAGAACGCTCGGTGACGTTTCACTCGGACGTGACTCAAGCGGCCCCACGAATTCCCGTAGATCTTGCGGCGATGTCCGTAGACCTCGCGTCACTTTCCGCTCACAAGATGTATGGTCCGAAAGGTGTCGGCGCGTTGATTCGACGGCGTTCTTCCTCGTCGCGTCCAATGGAACCATTGATGGATGGGGGAGGCCATGAAAGCCGTTTGAGAAGTGGGACACTTCCTGTTCCGCTGATCGCAGGATTTGGTAAGGCGTGCGAGATCGTCCGCGCAGTCCGCGATGACGAAGCCCGTCGATTACGCAGTCTTTCAGAACAACTCGAACAAGGAATTCGGTCGCAACTTTCGGATGTGGAACTCAACGGGCCGACATTGCCAGAATACAGGCTTCCGGGAAATGTGAATCTTTCGTTCGGTGGTGTTGATGGCGATGCCTTGATGACGCGGCTGAAAAAGATTGCTGTCAGCAGCGGCGCCGCCTGTTCGTCGTCCGATCCCGAACCGAGTCACGTGCTTCGTGCGATCGGGGTTCCAGACAGGCTGGTCAAAGCCAGTCTTCGCTTCGGGCTGGGGCGTCCCACAACAACCGCGGATGTTGAAATCGCGATTGAGGAAGTCGTGCGAATCGTCACGGAACTGCGATCGATGCCCTGAAGTCCCGCGTCGACTGTTGTTACTCCAGCTTGGGCACCCCCACCGGTCTGGAACCGACACCAAGACTCTGCAGATACGAATAAAGATCGGCATAGTCAGCAGGGGTCAGGTCCTTCAACAATCCTGTCGGCATCAATGAAACGGGAGACTTGCGTTTCTCATCGACTTGATTTGTTTCGATGCGGAATGTCTGCCCGGTCCCGTTGCGCAGAATGAATCCATCGACCGATTCGTAAATGACCAGGCCTGAAAAGGTCTTGCCATCTTTCGTATGCGCGATCGTCGTCTGATAACGGGCGGAAACATCACGGCTGGGAATGGCGATCGCCGTGAACAGGTCTTCTCGTGAAAAGCGAGTTGCGGCACCAGCAAGGTCCGGCCCCAGCGCACCGCTGGCCGAATGGCATTGGTTACAGGCGCGTCGCGTGTAGATTTCTGCACCACGAGTCGCATTTCCTTTGGACCAGTCGACGTCTTTCAGCATGGCGGCCAATCGAGCTTGCTCACCAGAGCCATCCCCCAGTTGCTCGGCCGTTTCACTCGGCCATTTCTGCTGGCACCATTTGGTCCAGGCCGCTATACAGTCCAGTTGCGGCCGATAGCCTTCTTTCCCGGTGACGAATGGAAACTTTTGCTGACTGTCACGTTCCATCAGCCGAACAACAGTCTCACGCAGAGCATAC
>CAXBSB010000054.1:0-34941 GCA_963977965.1 uncultured Schlesneria sp. | reverse complement strand
AAGTTGCCCAGCCAGGAAACCGAGCAGGCAGACTGTCATCAGCATCTGACGAATCATTTCAATACCCCTATTCCTGTTGAGACTCATTGCAGATCTTGTTGACGCGGTACTCAAGCTCGTTCTGCCAGACTTTTGACGCACTCATCGACCAGTTCAGCCAGATCGAGATTCTCGGCCTGCCCATCGTAGTTGAGCAGCATGCGGTGTCCGAGGACTTCGCTGGCGAAATGGCGGATGTCTTCAAAGGCGACGTGGGCTCGTCCTTCCGCCAGAGCTCTCACTCGAGCTGCCCGGATCAACGCCTGAGCGGCACGCGGACTGGCTCCCCACTTCACAAATTGGCGTACACGCGGAGGAGCGAAATCGGTTCCGGGATGTGTCGCCAGCACCAGACGCACCGCATAATCGCGTAAGGCATCGGTGACGACGACTTTGTCCAGGGTCTTGCGAAGAGTCATGATCCGCTCGCCATCGATAATCTTCGGGATTTCGATGGCGGTTTTCAGGATGGTACGGCTGACAACTTCGTTCAATTCTTCGCGGTTCAGGAACGGGACAACGACTTTGAACATGAACCGGTCGAGCTGCGCTTCGGGAAGTGGATAGGTCCCTTCCTGTTCGATCGGGTTTTGCGTCGCCAGGACAAAAAATGGTTCCTTCAACTGATGGATCGTACCGCTGGTTGTGACCGAATGTTCCTGCATCGTTTCCAGCAGAGCGGACTGCGTCTTGGGTGACGCACGGTTGATTTCGTCAGCCAGCAACAGTTGTGTAAAGATCGGCCCCTTGCGGAATTCGAACCGGTACTTTCCATGCTCGTCGCTGGACATGACACTGGTCCCGATGATGTCTGCTGGCATCAGGTCCGGTGTAAACTGGATGCGGCGGAAGTCGAGATCGAGAACTCGCGACAAGGCTTTCACCAGTTCGGTTTTACCGAGTCCGGGGACACCTTCGAGCAACACGTTGCCACCACAAAATATGGCAGTCAGTGCCGCTTCAACGGTGCGATCCTGCCCGACGATCACGCGACCGACAGCCTGACGTACCGCCTGAAATTCACTCTGAAATTGACGTGCTTCCGCTTCCAGCATTTCTGGATCAATCGATGGAGCAGCGGATTCGGCGAGACTCATGATCAGACTCCGAAGGGAGATTGGGTTAACTCTGTTTTGTGAAGAAGCATCGCTGATGCGTGCTCGCTTGTTTGGTTCGTGCCTGGGTTATGACTGTTCATCTCGCTTCCGTTTCAAAGCGAGCAGTTTTTCTGTGGTCGATACGGGTTTGTCGGAATCTGGTGGTGGTGAAGAGGGCACGGGTGCCTCGGGCCTCGCCGCAGGCGTGACTGGTTTTGAAGACGTACGTGGCGCCGAGCCTGATTGTGGCGGAAGTGGTCGTTCTTCACGTTTCGACTTCAGACTGGCACTGACCGCTTGTTTCGTCTGCAAGAGCGCCCCCATGGTGGCTGTGGTCTCGGCCTTACGACGGAAGGTCAGAGCCTTCCAGATGGCCTGGAAGTCGATCTGGATCCGGCGGATCGCAACATCGAGCGGGACGAGGATGGCGAGTGCAATCAAAAACCAGTCGAAAATCGGTTGAGAGTTTCGCTTGGGCATCCGGGCATGGGTATAGACGGCATCCTTGGCCGGGTCGCCCGACAGGACTCGCCCCCCCGTTCTGTCCGCGATTTCCTGCAGTGCCGCCGGGTTGTAGCGGAACCGCAAGTATTCGGGTGAATAGGAAACAACAAATCCACCGAACGCCATGTCCTTACGCGTCCCGTCGGTCCCCTGTGCGATGGCATGGTATCGCCCTTCCCCCCACAGCGGCACAGTCCCCTGGTAGCGTCGCGGTCCTACTTGCTTCAACGTGACGGTTTCGGACTTCTGATTCGGTCCCGCCAGTCGAGCTTTGATATCCAGAAATGACTCGCTGGGATGGAAATCCTCGACGACCACGACAGCTTCACCGCTGGAGGTATGCGTTGACAGCCTGAGATGCCCATCTTTTTTCACGCGACTGATCTCAGTCAGCAGTTGTTTGACAAACGGCTGGAATCGGTCCCAGTTCTGCCATTCGGCACCCCAGTTTGTACTGAAATCTGATGTGAACGCGGCAGTCTTTCCCAGGCCATGCTGCCATGTCGAAAGGATGGGATCGATCGTATCAGACTGCTCGGCATCCGGTGGACCGTTCAGGATCTGCATCGCCGGATGCCCTTTCGCGGTGGTAATCACGTACCCCTTGAGCTGCGGGATGCCATCGATCCCCTTGAGGATTGGTGAAGGAAATTCAACGGTGGGGGTAAACACCTTGTTTTGAAGCATGCTTCGCTTCAACGTCTTAGATTCCTTGATGAAAATCGCAGGCAGTTGGTTGGGGTCATCGGTCCGGTAGTACTTGCCACCGGTCATCCCGGCAACTTCCTGCAGCTTCTGAATTTCGATGCCGCCGTGTGGAAAAATTGCGACGAGTGAAACACTGATTTTGGCATCCTGAAAATCCTTGATCAGGGCCGGGGTTGGCAGCGCCGGATCGCCGTCCGAAATGATGATCATGTGCCTGGCCGCGGCATCCGATTTCTTCAGGCTATTCAATCCCATTTGCATAGTCGCCTGAAAGCTGGGCATGTCTCCGATGGCCGCGTTGTTAATCAATGGCACCATCTCTTCATAGCGACCGGCAGGTGTCAGATCGAACAGCCATTTTTCGCCGCCCCCTCCTGCGTCATAAACCAGCACACCAACCTCATCCTGAGCTCCCAGAACTTTGATTGCCTGCTTCGTAATGCGTTTGCCCCAAGTGTTTCCTTCAGCAAATTCGCAAGTATGCAGAATGATGGCGAGTGCCCCTTTGGGCAGGACTTTCTTCTGGCTGATATCCATCGAAACTGGCAAGATTTCTTCAATCACGGTCCGATGGTAGCCACCCGGTCCGAAGCTGTTGGCCCCACCTGTCATCAGGAAACCAGCCCCCAGGTTGTAAACGGCATCGCGAACGGCCTGCATTTGCCGCACATCAAATTCGTCGTGCGGTACGTTGCAGAAAATGATGGCGTCGTACGGCAACAGCGACGCGGCATCGTCCGGCAGGTCCTTGCCATTGATGACTTCAACGGCCCGCTCTCCTTCACGAATGGCTCGCTCCAGTCGCTCCCAGTCCCTCTCGTCCCCCGTGGAATCCTTGACGAGCAGGACCTTTCCTTCCCCTTCGACGAAGATGTAGTTGACGGCAACATTGTTCTCAACGCGTCGATCATCCGACTTGGGAACTTCGATGGTCGCTCGATATTCGTAGTAGCCGGCACTTCGCAGAGTGATCGGGACCGAATACCGGTTCTTTCCCTGCTTGTAGTCAACTTCACGCTCTGCAATGACGTTTCCGTTCTCTCGCAGAACCAGTTTTCCTTTGCCGTCAGTGAGAGCGGACAGAACCATCGCCGCTTCGTAGGTTTCGCCCAGCTTAACTTCCCCAGGCAGGTCGAGTCGTTCGAGCCAGACTTCTTTATCGTAGGAGTACTCGATCGGCATCACGTCAACGGCAACGCCGCGTGATTTCAGGTCACCCAGGACACGCGACAGATTTCCTTCTGTTTGAACTCCGTCGCTGATCAGGACGATCCGTCCCTGAACATCTTCCTTGATGACGGCCGAGGCCATTGAAAGGGCTTGCTCAAGGTTTGTCGCTCCTTTGTCGATTTGCGAATTCAGGGCTTCCAGGACAAAGCTTTCTGCGGGAGGAAGTTCGACCGCCGGGTTCTTGCCGAAGATCACCAGACTCGCCAGATCCCGCTTCCCTTTCGGACGATGGTTCTGAACAGTTTCGGTGACATACGAAACAGCTTTGTCGGTGGTGTAGATGGAGTCGCTGGTATCAAGAGCAAACACGACCGACATCACGTTGTTCGTACGGACCGCCCGAGGTTCTGCCAGTACCATGGCGAACAGTCCCAGTAACAGCAGTCGAGTCACCAGCGAGGCGATCCCACGGCCCTTGGGCAGGCCACCAAACCCTGCCACATGCATCCACCAGAACCAAGGTGCCAGAATCACCAATCCCAGCATTACAGGTCTGGCAAACATCACGATGTTGCCGAATTCAAGCCATAGACATCCGCCAACAAACAGGATGATGAAGAGGGCCAGCGGTACCGCGTCCTTCCAGCGTACCGGTGTACGCTGTGGTGGAATAATCATCGCAATGATTCGACGCAGCCGATCCATCAATTCCCTGACTTGAAGTAACCCCTGTTCTTCACCAATTCCTGCGGTTTGACCCTGCCAGTTTACATTCGTAATTCAACAACCCTGTGATTCCCCGTATCACAGACGAAGATCCGTCCTTTGCTGTCGACCGCCAGTCCCCATGGAGTCATAAACTGACCTCGTCCAGGTCCCGTCGTTCCATAACGTCCGAGAAGCTTACCCGATCGATCAAATTTCGACACTCGGCCAGCACCGTATTCCACGACGAACAACTCGCCCGATTGCGAGACCGCGATGTCATACGGATAGTACAGATCAGATATTTTGTCTGAACTTCCCAGGATTGCAACGAGCTTTCCATTTCCATCGAACACTTGGATCCGATTGTTGAAGGCGTCAACGATGTACAGCTTGCCGTCAAACCATGCGGCACCGCTGGGACGCTGGAACTGTCCTTCCTCAGTGCCATAGGAACCGATCTGTGCGACGTAGGTTCCATCAGGGCGGAATTTTTGAGCCCGGTCGTTGTAGTTACCGTACTCACAAATGTAGAGGTTTTCTTCGTCGTCCTGAGTTACCGATACGGGGTAAACGAATTGACCGGGGCCTGTTCCCAGTTCTCCAAATGTGCCGGTGAAATTCCCCTCTTCATCAAAAAAGACGACTCGATGATAGTGCGTGTCGGCAACTGCGATTCGACCATCCTTCAAGACGCACACCCCTTCGGGCTTTCCAACGGAATACTCGGGCATCCACCACTGGCGTTTCAGTTCACCAGATTCGTCGTAGACGAGTAGACGCCCGGCATTGTCGAGTACCAGATACTCCCCGGCTGGCGACACTGTCATCCCGCGAGGACTCGGAATTCGAGGCCCATTCGGTGGGATGACCCAATAAGCTTCATTCGTGACCGGTAGAGTGGGTGCACCATGATCGCAACCCGCAAACAGGACGGCGCAGAAAAGCATCAGAACTTTGAACAGAACATGATCGCCCACTTTCAATGCTGTTCGGCTGGTGGGGCGATGAATGAAGGTTCGCCCCCTTTTACCACCGGTTGCTCGATGAACGACATCAACTTCACTGCTGGAACCCGCAAAACGGACGGCCACGACTTCTGCAATTCCTTCGGTAGAGCTTTCGATAACCAACTGTTCCGGACGAATGCAGATCTCGGTTTCTGGATGCGCATCACATCCAGTGATCCAGCGGCGGCAATCTTCAGCGGACATCCAGTTGCAAGGCCCCAGCAGTTGAGCCAGTTCCTTGGTTTCAGGAGCCTCATACAGTTCGTCGACCCGTCCGGCATAACTCAATCGTCCGTGATCCAGACAAATCACATACGACGCCTCACGCAGGACCGCTTCAGGGGAATGAGTCGCGAAAAGAAGTGACGCCCCGGTCTGGTCGCAGTGACGACGAATTGCCGACCAATAGAGACCCAGGTGCGCGGAATCGACGTGAGCCAGTGGCTCGTCCATGACCAGTACGGCCGCTTGACTCGCCAGTGCCCGCGCAACGCTCAATCGTGATCTCTCGCCCAGCGACAAGGAACCGGGGCGAACCGAACGCAGATGCTGCAGATCAAACTCGGTCAGAAGCTGTTCAATCAGCTCTTTATCAGCCTCGGTCTCTCCACGACTGACAGACGACAGGTGTTCGATGACGGTCAAATGTGGCCACAATCCGTGAGTCGGTGGCGACCAGAAGAGCTTGGGAGTGATTCCCTGCGGCGGTTGGAATGTGACCGTGCCAGCAGTGATCGATTCGAATTCTACAAGCACATTCAGCAGTGACGTCTTCCCCGCGCCTGATTCTCCGAGAACTGCGACCACTCCGCGCGGAATCTCAACAGAGATTCGGTTCAGCCGTAACGAGGGGCCAGCAGCGTGGCCGACTTCTGAAGAATCGTCACGCATCGCACTTTTGAAGTACGACCGGTTTCCCCCCAATGACACATTCGTCAACACCCATATGTTTTCATCCGGGCAGAACGAAGCTGCGGGCGTCTGCAGAGTGTTCTCGCACGGGATGGGCATTGAAGAAGGCCTGAATGAGTTCACCGGAACTTACGATTTGCGATCAACAGCAGGAACCAGACAACGACAGGGATACCAAAGAAGACTAATGCTTCCGCAGACAAGGCAGCCGAACGGCCGAAGTGCATGAAATTGTAAAGGCGAACCAGTCCAGAAGCCATCCCTGATGGGGCCAGCATGTAGGCTGAAGGAAGATCACAATAGGCCCAGTACCACAACAGACTCATGGCCAGGAACTGAGGCTGATCCCGCAGATGCCACAAAAGTGACGAGCGACGACTTTTCATTTTGGGTGGGGGTGACGCAGTTGCCGATGGATGTTCGGACGTTCGTAACGCCAGTTCAGCAACATGAATTCCCGTCTCATCGCGAAAGAATCGAATCCAGGATCTGAGAAGTGCTGCTCGTGGCAGGATCCAAATTATCAGTACCAGCACCCAGGGAACTGGCGTGTCGTATAACGGGTGAAAAGCCGCAAACTGAAAAACCGCAACCGCACCCAGGCTCAGCAACAATGACCCGAAGAGGCCGAGATACAACACCGATGAAAACAGGCCTCGCAATCGATCGCTGATGAACCATGCTGCACCCGTCGAACATGTCGCGACTGCACTGGAGATCAGCATTTCACGAGCCAATCCAAACAACTGAGTGCGTTGACGAGCCAGCAGCATGAGTCCGTCGACGGTTTGCCATCCCATCAGCACCAGTGGAACGATGCAGCCGATGACCATAGAAACAATCACCCAAATCGCTCCGATCCAGACGACATTCCCTTTTTCCGGGCGTTCCGCGACGTGATCAGTGACACCCGATTTTCGGTTTGACGCCAGGCGTACCTGCAAAAAGACTCCCAATAGAATCGGTAATTGCCAGAGGACAGGCTGCAGCGACTGGTGCAGCATCTCGTTACGATCGAGTCCCTGCCAGCGTGCTGCGACAAACCAGTCGGTCCAACTGAGGGTCTGTAACAGTGCCGCCAGTTCGAATTCCTGAAATGCGACGATCCCCATCAACCCAATGGCGGGCAAACCTCGCAACAAGTTGCCATGAAAATAACATCGAGCCAGTTCGAACCAGTCGCGGCGCAGATTCAGTCTGGAGCGTAGGATCAGTAAGCGGCAATGCCATGCATTCGCATCCGGACCTGCTTGCGGTGTGGCAAGGAGTGCAATCGTCCCGACCGGAATGATGCGGCACAACAATAGGACAGAGCAGAGCCACTCGGCCAGATCAGGTCGAGCCACCGCGAAATGACGATAGGCGTATCCGACCACCAGTTCAGGAAAACAGGCGGGCGCTATAAGGCCGGCCAGAAACCAGAATCGCCACGATGCGGACAAACTCGTGAAACATCGTTCCATCCAGCGGCAGACCGGCCACGCCAGCAGGCAGAGCACGACAGCGCGAGTCAGCGTCCACCAGCAGACCGCCGCGAGGGTCACCGGACATACTCCGATCTCAACCACTGCAGGCATTCACGCCGGGCACTCAGCAGCGGACGCAGATCAATTCCATCAGCGGCCCACTCTTTCAACCGACGAACCTCGGCTGGCAATTCTTCATCATTCACAGGCCCCAGCGGGATCTGGCGTGACTTCGATCGAGCCAGCTTAAGCTCCACTTCTTCGGAAGCGAGATAATCGATCAGCTTCCGAGCGGCATCGATGTGTTGAGTTTTGCGAATAATGGCTGCCGTATTGGGAATGCAGATGGTTCCACCTTGAGCTCCCGTCCCAGTGACGGGCATATACGACAAGCGAAGCAGCGGAGCTTCGACGGGGATGGCGTTCACCGCAGATACAGGTTCGTCGGGATCGATGGCAGGTGGCATACGAACAGGGAACATGTCGACCGGCAGCTTTTCATCCAGTGCGACAAACACGTCGTCTGTGTCTGTCAGCCCAATCTGACACGTCCCACTGGCGACAACGTCTTTGACAGGACCGTTCCCGCTGACTTCTCGCATTCCACGTGACCGAAGTTCATGATGCCAGTCCTTCAGTCGGTCCGGCCCCCACAGATCCCACAGGACGGTGTAATGTGTCAACGTCGTGCCAAACAACGGCTTGGCCGCTGCGACTTTGGACGTTTCCAGCGTGACGACATCTTGAATCGCTCCCCCATCGAGAATTGATGTCGGTATAGAACTTCCCGCGTCCGATGACTCAGTCCCCGCGATGACGGGGATTCGCGCCGTGAATTCTCGAGTGTTGACGATGACGACGCGAAGCCGTGCGGCAAACCCGACCCAGTACCCTTCATCATCACGGTATTTTTCTGGAATCCGTTTCCACGCCGATCCGGTATAGGGCTCCAGCAAACCTTGCGACTTCAGTTCCAGAGTCCCCAGCATTTCGTTGTTCCAGAAGACATCGCAACGGGGTTGCCTGCGCTCCTGCTGGATCAGGTTGATCAGTCCGAGCGACTTCGTTGCTTCGGTGTCGTAGCGAACATCAACGTGGATGCCTGTCTGTTTTTCAAAATCCTTGAGGATTTCGTCGGCATAGACCGCATCATGGGCACAGTAGACGACAAGCGAATTCGGGCTTCGGTTGGCGCGAGGCATGGCCCACAGTGCCGCCAGGACGAGTGCTGCTAATACGGGGAGCAGCACTCCCCAGTGGCTGGTCAAAGAATTGCGGCTATTCGGAGAAATCGTCGTCACGAAGCGAATACCTGTCAAAGGAAGCAAGATCACCTGATGAGAAATCATGCCGGAAATCGATCCATAATGCGATGAAGAATCACCAGAGTGTATACCCGCCGTCGATCACCAGCGCCGCTCCGGTCATGTATCGCGCGGAATCGCTCGCCAGATAGACCGCCAACGGTCCCAGGTCTTCCGGCTGTCCAAAGTCCCCCTGGGGAATCTGTTCGCGGAACTTCGAGATCACATCGGGATGTTCACTGGCCCAGCGGACATTGGGGGCGGTCATGAATCCGCCAGGACAAATTGCATTCACGGTAATGCGATGCGGAGCCCAGTCAGCCGCAGCGGATCGAGTCAGTTGAATCACGGCGGCCTTCGAAGTTTCGTAGCTGCGGCCACCGATTCCTCGATTGGCGATCATCCCCGAGATCGAAGCGACGTTTATGATTCGCCCTCCCTGTCCACGACGAACCATGTCTCCACCCAGGTGCTTCATACACAGAAAAGCACTGGTCAGGTTCAGGTCGATCAACTGCTGCCACTGTTCAAGCGTCTGATCTTCCAGAGGAACATTGATTCGGCGACCTCCGACATTATTGATCAGGATGTCGATCGGGCCGTGATCCTTCAGCACTCGCTGACAGATCGATTCACATTCGGCCGGAATTCCGACGTCTCCTTCGAGCGGAATCGCCATTCGCCCCAGCTTGCGAATGTCATCTGCAGTCTGATGCAGACTCGCCCCTTCGCGTCCCACCAGAACCACATTTGCCCCAGCGTCAGCAATCGCCAGCGCCATTTCACGCCCCAGCCCGCGACTTCCCCCGGTAATGAACAAACGCTTCCCAGTCAGTCGAAACTTGTCAAAAATGCTCATCATCGTATGCCTTGATCGAATTCGTGAATCATCGTCTGCCGAATAAGATTCAGAAGATCGGCAATTTGAACGAGAACGGCAATCGTGCGAGCGGTTTTCTCATTCGATTCGCGTCTTGCCATCCTGCTGGACGCGTGTATCGTATCATGCGGGAGTCCGAGGCACTGTTCCAGACTGAAGAGAAAAGTTTGAAACGCAGAGTGCGCGGAGATCGCTGAGAGAAGACTGGAGAAGGATTTGGGTTGGGGCTTTTCTCGTTCTACCTCGGCGTCCTCCGCGCCCTCTGCGTTTCAAACTCATCACGACCCCAGTTGGCGCCCTCACGGAGACAACGATGCAGATCAACGACGTCACCTCCGCCATCATCGGCTCCGCGATCAACGTGCATCGAACACTGGGGCCGGGACTACTGGAATCGGCATATCGGGTCTGCCTGGCTTACGAACTGACAAAACTCGGGCTGAGCGTCGAGCAAGAGAAGCCGATCCCCGTCATCTATGAAGGGGTGAAACTCGAATGCGGCTTCCGAGCGGACCTGCTTGTTGCCGGAGTGGTGATCGTCGAATGTAAAGCGAAGGAAAAGCTGCATCCAATTGACAAGGCACAGGTCGCTTCGCACCTCCGTCTGGCTGGATTGCAGGTCGGATTGCTGATCAACTTTCATGAACTGGTGCTGAAGGACGGAATTCAGCGGATCGTAAACAACTATCGGGGGGAAGAGTAGAAACGGTAGTGTAAGGGATGGTTTGAAAGATTCGGAATTCCCGAAGCGGCCACTACTGTTCCCGACCGAAAAGAAAAGTTTGAAACGCAGAGAGCGCGGAGATCGCTGAGAGAAGACTGGAGAAGGATTTGGGTTGGTTTTTCTCGTTCTACTACATACTACCTCGGCGTCCTCCGCGCTCTCTGCGTTTCAAACTCTTCGCGTTTCCAACGGCCGCTCCTCTCACGGAGAAGATTATGCAGTTACCGTGCTTCGGAAAGTTTTCCCCGCTGATAACGACCACCAACGAGGATTATCAGCAGACCTGTATTTCAAACGAATGCAGGAAACTCAAAAAGCCGAAGCTTTTCCCGGATAGCTCCAAACGCCATTCGATGCTTGTCGAATTGCCATCGCGCGAAGGTGGGACATCTGTGGGGATCGAAAACGATTCCGTCTTCTCCCAATTGGTACCTTCGTCCACATGCAGGTCGGTGACCTCAATCAGTGCCTGCTGATGCAGAATGGTCTCTTCGGTTGTGGTGTACGATTCGGTTCTTCCGTCGGACTGGGTTGACGCTCGCTCGTGCCAGGTCGTTTTCTTTTTAACGCAATGCAGTCGCAGACGCAGACGGGAAAAATTGGATTTCCCGGGCTGAACGAGCGAAACGACATTTCCCGATCCCAAATGAAATCGATGGGCCGGGATGTGAATGCTGGCGGCTGGAACAAACCTCAACACAAGCTGATAAATGCAACACCAGATCGTCACCAGACCCAGGAGTAAAAACACGACGCCGAAGCCATATGGCAAAAGAACATTGTATCCGTCTGCCATGACAGGCGCGACACTGCAAAGGCCTGCACCAAGAATGACGAATCCGCAACCGCAAAGAAACGGGATAAAAACGCCAGGCGCTGGTCGACGCAGAACAGTCGGATTTCCGTTTGTTTCGTTGCTTGAGTTTTTCATACTACTTACCTTGGCATTGGCGGGTTTAGGCTTCCCCGGCAGTCGAAACTTGTCGAAAGGACTGCCCCTGACTCAATCGCCTGTCAAAAAAAATCGGCGGGGCCAATGGTCCCCGCCAATCTCTAACTGCAGCACAATTCTCGAAAGGACTATCACTTCTTCTTGAATGTGTAGATTCCCTTGCCCGAGGGGCTGACGATCATGAAGTAGACTTCGCCCGCTTCATCTTCGCCAAAGCTGATGACTGGCAAGTTTGCTCCCGTGTAAGGAATCGGACGGTTCGCCACAACAGCCTTCTTGGTGTCGTCGTACTTCAGTGCCCAGATCTTGCCAGAAACATAGTCGGCGTACAGGTAGTGTCCCGCCAGTTCCGGTACTTTCTTCCCGCGATAAACATTGCCGCCAGTGATCGACTTGCCAATGTCGTGATGGTATTCCCAGATTGGATCAATCAGGCCAGCTCCCGAAGAGACGCTGCTTGGAGCAAACTCGTGCTTGGCTTCTCGCAGGTTCCAGCCATAGTTGCCTCCCTTAACCCCCAGGTTGATTTCTTCCCACAGGTTCTGACCGACGTCGGCGATCCAGAATTGACCGGTTTGACGGTCAAACGACATGCGCCAGACGTTTCGCAGGCCGTAGCAGTAGATTTCCGGCAGGGCGATGGGCTTGTTTCCGGCGAGTTTCCCGATGAACGGGTTGTCCTTGGGAATGCCGTACTTCAGGTTCCCTTCCTGCTTGTCGACATCGATCCGCAGAACCTTGCCGAGCAGGGTTTGCAGGTTCTGGGCATTGTTGTGAGGGTCATTGCCCGCTCCGCCGTCGCCGATCGTGATGTACAGATATCCGTCGGGACCGAAGCAGATTGTGCCTCCCTTGTGATTCCAGTACGGATGAGGAACTCGCAACAGTTCGACTTCGCTGTTCGGATCGGCCTTGTTCGGATCATCCTTGGAGACCGTAAACCGCGATACGACGGTCGTGTGAGGCTGGCTGGTTGTCGTGTAGAAGACGAAGAACTGGCCGTTGGTCTTGTACTTGGGGTGGAATGCCATCCCCAGGAAACCTTCTTCGTTTTCCTTGTCGATGTAGACGACCTTCTTCGACATGTCGAGGAAGATCTTGGTTTCAGCGGCACCGGGAGCGAAGACGTGGATGATCCCCTGCTGCTGTGGCACGAAAATGCGGCCCGATCCATCACCAGCGTGAGTCAACAGAATCGGGCGAAGCGGAAAGGCGACCCCGTTCTGGTCGGGTTCCCAACCGGTCCATTTCAGGTTTTCAAACGCCAGGACGGGCTCCAGATTCAAAGGAGACTCATCCACCTGAGCAAAGGCAATCTGACAGCTCAGGGTGCAAACCATGGTTAATGCGAAAAGCGTACGGATCACGATACGGTGGTTCCTGTTCATGAGGAGACTAAAGACATTCCAATTGAGCGAAATCGTTTCAGCTAAGTTCTGTGCGGACGGTTTCCAGCAGTTTCTTCGTCAACATGATTCCGTCTGGTTCTGAGTGCTTACTTCCTTCGTATTCGACACCAATCCAGCCGCGGTAGCCGTACGACAGAACGATCGGCAGCATTCGGCGATAGTCGGTCTTGGTTTCGTTACCGGCATCGTCGAATTCATGCGACTTTGCACTGACGCCCTTGGCGAACGGCATCAGTTCTTCTGTGCCCTTATAACGGTCGTACCAGACCTTGCCATCAACTCGGAAGTTGCCGAAATCCGGGAGCGTTCCGCAACCGGGGTGCTGGACCGTGTGAATCACCGACGAAAGCCACGTGCCGTTTGACGACAGGCCACCATGGTTTTCGACGATTACGCCGATCTTGTGCTGAGCGGCAAATTCGGTGAGTTTCCGCAGACCGTCGGCGGCGAGTTTCATCTGGTCCCAGTATGAACCACTCGACTGGGCGTTCACCCGGATCGAATGACAGCCCAGGAATTTGGCCGCTTCGACCCACTTGAAATGGTTTTCGACGGCCGTCTGACGCTTGGCGGCATCGGGATCTCCGAGGGCTCCTTCGCCATCACACATGATCAAAACGCTGGTGACACCGTTGTCGTCCGCTCGCTTTTTCAACTCACCCAGATACGCCTGGTCCTTCGCCTTATCCTTGAAGAACTGGTTGACGTACTCGATCCCTTCAATGCCGAATTCCTTCTTTGCCATGGAGGCAAAGTCGAGTGGATCTGCTTTGTCCTTGAAAAATCGTCGATGCAGCGACCATTGGGCCAGCGAGATCTTGAACAGATTCGATTTTGGAGGATCGGCTGCCAGAAGGCGGCCTGCCGAACCTGTTCCGATGGCGGCAAACAGGCCGGCCGACGCTGACAGAAAATGACGACGAGACACGGGGTGTGACATCAAACGTTCCTTGATGTGAATGAAATTGAAAAGGTTGGATTTACGAAGCAGCCGATTCTATTCGCTCGACCTGAGGAATGCGAATCGACCGATGACTCAGTTTCGTGCTATGTAGTACTTTCACCAGCATCACCCTTTCGGGGCGGCAGCACGATTCAACGGTAGGTATTTGTCGGTGGATGGCTTGGGGTCGATGATCGCATCCGCTTCGGGCAGGCCGACGGCTTGACGCTTTTCCGCGTCCCAGATGATGGGCTTCTGCATGCGGAGTGCCAGGACACCGAGCATCCCTACTTCGGTAATCCGGGCTCCGATTTCAAATGGGGAGTACGTTTTTGTATCGCCGGCACATGCCAGCACCCACTCAAACATGTGCGAGTTATTGACCTGGCTCCACCTTGGCCGCTGCCCCTGAGCCGTCTTCTTCGGGTCCCACTTCAGCACTTCGGTGTCGATTCGCGGCTGGGTCTTCGCGATTTTTGCGACTTCAGGATGATCGGCACCGCGGAAGTCTTTGGCATCCTTTAATCGGACATTACAGTCGGTATTCCACAGTCCTGCAGAGAGAGTCCCCTCGGTACCAACGATCAGGCAACCGGTGGAACCGACGGGGCCTTTTGTTACTTCGGCAGGCGGCTGGTTGTTATCGCCCGAGTAGAAATACAACGTGACGGGGCCTCGCTTACCCTTGGCCGCGAATTCGAATTTGATGGTACAGCGAGTTGCGTAGGACTCGTGTCCCAGATCACTGCCGGTGGCTTCGATCCGTGTCGGGGCGTCGAGATCCAGGGAACGGTACGCCAACTGAAAACCGTGGCAACAGAAGTCGGCAATCGATCCCCCTCCAAAATCGTACCAGCCTCTCCATTTGCCGGGGTGATAGATCCCATCGCAGTAGGGGCGATTCGGGGCGGCACCCAGCCAGAAGTTCCAGTCGAGTCCTTCAGGAATGGGGTCCGACTTCGCAGGGCGATCAACACCGTTCGGCCAGCCATGGGCCGGATGCCAGACGTGGACTTCTGTCACCTGCCCCAGCAGGCCAGACTGAATGACTTCGAAACTGCGGCGGAATCCTTCGGTGGAACAGCCTTGATTGCCTGTTTGAGTGGCCAGCTTGGGATGGCTGGTGGCGAGTTTTTCGAGGGCTCGGCATTCCGCGACGGAATGAGCCAGCGGCTTCTCGCAATAGACGTGCTTGCCACTTTCCAGAGCGGCCTGGCAAATCGGAACGTGCCAGTGGTCGGGAGTCGCGATGATCACGGCATCAACGTCTTTTTCCTTGTCGAGCAACTCACGATAATCGTGATACGCTCGAGCTCCCGACATCCCTTTGGCCTGCAGAGCACTGTCTCGCTGCCGCTTATCGACATCGCAGATCGCCACAATCTGCTGATCGATCTTGCCGAGTTCCGGCATCAGATACCCTCGCATCTGGCCTCCCATCCCAATGCACGCAAACGAAAGTCGCTCATTGGCGGAAGGGGCTCCGAAACCTCGTGACGGCAGGATGGTCGGCAGACCAATCCCGATGGCAGCAGCAGACTCAATGAATCGACGACGAGAGATTTCAGTGGCCATGGTGTCAGTTTCTCGGTGAGGAATAACAGAGTTGGCGGGATCGGAAACTGATGGAAACAAATTCGGTCTTTGCTCAGAGAGAGTTCGTTCCACTCAGTTCGGTAACAGGTTACAGTTCACCGGGTAACGGGGCAATCACGTGCAATGATCGGTCCGAGTCCCCTGTCGCCTGACCACTGTTGTTCACCCGAGAAGGAGTCGTCTGCCATGGTTCGTAATGCTGCGCTGCTGGCATCTGGTTTGATTGTGTTGCTTGCACAAACCGGCTGGTCTCAAGCCGCCAAAGAAGCGCCCGTGGTTCCCCCTCGTGAAGGGAAACGCGAAGTCGTCGAGATCTTCAATGGTAAAGATACGTCGGGCTGGATTGGTCATGAAAAGTACTGGTCGGTCAAGGATGGCGTGATCATTGGGAAGAACACAGAAGCAGTGCCAGTCAGCACCTATTTGCTGACCGAACGAAAGTTCAGCGATTTCCGGCTGACGTTTGATTTCAAGCTGGCGCAATCAGAAATGCATTCCGGCATTGCAATGTGGGGGCGCGTTGCACCTGAGAAGGGTGACATGTTCACGTATGCCGGGCACTTGGTGATGTTTCCATCGGGACATGGTTTCTGGGATCTGTACGGTCGATCGATGATTCATCAGAACAACCAGATTGCCGGACCGCTGAGCAAGCAGCACGACTGGAACAGTTATGAAATTCTTGCTCAGGGGAACCGCATCCGGTTTGTGCTGAATGGAAAGCTGGTTTCTGATTGGCGCGAACCTGAACCGATGCGAATCAACGAGGCTCCAATCGGCCTGCAATTGCATTCGAACAAGGTTGCCCAGGAAGTGCAGTTCAAGAATCTGAAGCTGGAAACATTTCCGGAAGATAAATTGATCACGGTGAAGTAACCCGTCTTGTCGTAGCCGGAGTCGTGTCTATCGTAGCCGAAGCCTATCGTAGCCGAAGTCGTCAGACTTCGGATCGTTTGCTTCATCACAAACCCCGAACTCTGACGAGTTCGGCTACGAACGCAATTTGGCTACACATGTGGTTTGGTTACAATCCCTCCCAGGTCGTAGCCGAAGTCGTAAGACTTCGGTTTTTGGGTCCGAGCGGCTCGGCTGCACAAACCGTAGCGATTTGGACAGGTAGGGTCACTTCGAAATGGCGGACAAGAATCACCAGGGCGATTACTTGAAGCGACTGCCGCCAGACTTCTATTGCGGGCAAGCCTGCGTCCATTGGTCGATGACCATCGAGGATCGCAAGACAGGCTGGTTGGTTCCGACGCTTTACTATAAGTTTCGTGAACTGCTAACTCACACGATGTTTCGTTATGGCATCTGCTGTCCGGTTTATTGCCTGATGCCGGACCATCTCCACATGCTGTGGTTGGGTATTCTCGACAGCGCGGATCAGCGAGTCGCCATAAAGTTTCTGCGTCGACAACTCAATCCAGCCCTGGAATCGTTTCATGCTCGCCTTCAGGAACAGGCTTACGATCACGTGCTCCGCGACGACGAACGTCATCTCGTTGCTTTACAGGCCGTGGTGGACTACATCGTGAGGAATCCCGAGCGCAAGAACCTCGTCCCGGTCGATGCATTTCGCGATTACGCTTACACGGGCTGCCTGATCCCCGGCTATCCTGATCTGGAGCCTTTTCAGCCAGATTTCTGGAGTTTATTCGACCGCATCTGCTCCAGTCTTCGCCATGATGGCCTGATACGAACGAATCGCAATGATTCCGAGAATCACCCCTCTTCGTAGCCGAAGTCGTGAGACTTCGGGGGGTGGACGCCCTCCTCCCTCAAAAAAAAAATGCATCCGAAGTCTGACGACTTCGGCTAAGAGCCGAATCGCAGTCGTAGCCGAACTCGTCAGAGTTCGGGGTCCGTGATAAACCACGCCTGACGACTTTGGCTCCTGAGGAACATCACGAGGTGCGAGGAAACGATGTTGCAAAAAAGCGATTGCCCCGGCGATAGCGTGACGTGACGGTTGACTACCTGCTCGACCTCGGTATCGTGTTGCCCGAGCGGTCGACAGGCTGCACGATGAAAAGCAGGACGGTTTTCAGGTCAGAGATGGAGAGACAATGGCGACAACGAATCCGTGGGTCCGAGTTGGAAAAGTTCCATTTGGCAAGGGAGTGTTCGCACGCCAGGTGATTTCCAAGGGAACGGAAATCGGCATCGTCCAGGGAAAAGTGATCGACGATCCTGAGTATTCGAGCACCTACTGCATCGACCTCGGGAATTGCCTGTCGCTTGAGCCGCGAACTCCATTCCGTTATTTGAATCACCGCTGTGAACCCAATTGCGCCCTGCACACCCGGGACGTGGAATTCGAAGACGGCTCTCCTGCCCCGTCGGAAGTCTTCGTTGAGGCTCTTGTCGACATTCCGCCGGGGACCGAATTAACGATCGATTACCAGTGGAGTGCCGAAGGAGCGATCAAGTGCCTGTGCGGCGCCGATGCCTGCCGCGGCTGGGTTGTGGCTCTGGAGGAACTTCCGAAGCTGCAAAAAAAAGTCAAAAAGCCCAAAATGGCAAAGTCGCCCAAGGCTTCTGAAAAGACTGCGAAGCCCAAATCTCCCAAGCCCCGTTAATCTCGGGAATCTGGAAAAACAAAAACAGGTGTAAAACTCAGGACCGAGGCAGGCGGTATGGCTTGCCGGAATCCGGGTATTTGCTATCATCCTCCCCGCATCGGCCACTGTCGTAACCCACTCCCCCGATTCAATTAGGGTGAGTGGCGAGTCACAGACGAGCCTGCAACCCGCCGCCGTAGCTCAGTTGGTAGAGCGACGCTTTCGTAAAGCGTAGGTCGTCAGTTCGAGTCTGACCGGCGGCTCTTCTCACGAAACGAGTGATTCGTTTTATCGATCAGTCACTCGATGTCGGCCTCAGTCGACAACTCTGCCTGCCTTACCACGAGTTTCGTTGCGCCTTTTGGATTGATCCAGGATGGTCAAGCCAACGCTTGACTGGACGCAGCGGGAATCTGTCAGTGACCTTCGTCGCAATGTACGGCGATTGCTCGCCATGGATGGATATGCGCCGGACTTGCCCGGCCCGTAGCGGTAAGCAAAATCGATTCTCTCTCACTGACTCGCGACGACGTGCAGATTGTACATCCAGAAACCAATTGACCAATTTCTGCCAGCGCAACTGGTCAAAATGGGGTAGCCTGGCAGGCTGGCGAGCCTGTTTTTAGGGTGAATTCTGCGGGAACGGTGGAATTGACACCCGCGGTACGTGGCTTGCTGTCGGGATCAGCGGTGCACATGTCGTCTGACGGTGGCAGAGCATTCGAACTGCCAGGAAGCGAACATTCCATTCGTTCAGGAACCTCTCATGGTCTCGACATTGGTTAACCTGTTTGCGGATGACGCTGAAATCTCGAGAGTCGACTTTGGTGATGGTTTCCCCTCGCGTCGATCGAATCGCGCAGGGCAGCGTGGAAGTCGTGTGTTCCGCCATGAGGGGAGACGGTTTTCCAGTATTCCTCTGCCCGGTGCCGAAACGGCGGCCGAAATTAATGCGGCGCTGGAGAATTCCGGGTATCGGCTGAGTGGAATCAGTTGTCGTTGCTCAAACCAGGGGCTTGTACTAATGGGTGAGGCAACTTGCTATTACCACGTTCAGGTTGCCCTGACGACGGCCATGCGCCTGGCAGGTTCTCGACGAGTCCTCTGTCAGGTAAAAGTGGCTTCGCGTCACGAAACGGAGTGCTGTTCATGAAGAAACCCCGTTTTCTTTGCGGAAAGCGGGGTTTCGTGAATCGCGATACCGGTCAGGCTGCTTCAGCGTCCGGCTCGATATCAGTGTCGATTTCGGCAATTCGATTTCTGGGAACAAATGGAAGGATGATTTCGTCGCTGGGGTACAACTGGTACCGCATGACGTAGGCATCTTCCTCAGTATCTTCGTAGTGGCCTCGCAAGACCCCATGGGCTTGCAGACCCTGCTTGCGGAAGAAGAGTTGAGCAGCCAGATTTGTTTCACGGACTTCGAGGCAGATTTCCTGGCGTCGTTGCTGTGACAGCTTGTTCACCAGTTTCTCAACCATTTGCGACCCGACCGCTTGGCGTCTGGCCCAGGGAGAAACGGCAAAGTTCAGAACATGCAGTTGTGATTTCAGGAGTTCGTAAATCATGAACCCGGCAATTCTTTCCTGACGCTCTGCGACCATGCCAATGCAATTGCGTTGGCGCAGGCAACACAGGAAGTCTTCTTCCGTCCAGGCGAACTCGAAGCTCTGACGCTCGATCTCCAGGACTTCTGGCATGTCGCGCCGAATCATCCAGCGAATCTGCACATCACAACGAGGTCTTGGGTACGGTTCTCGTTGCGTATTCCCGAAGCTCATGAGGGCCTCCTTGCCTTCTCATCATCTGCCGGAACAACGCGACGGTAACAGACGCTCCGATCTGATCTCCCGTCGCGGGGACTGGAAAAATAATCGAAGTTGCGATGCGTGCCAAGGGGAGAATCTCACCTTGTCACTCCCGCCCCTCTCCACTAAAACGCCGACCCCCGTCCTGAGTTGAATTGGCGGGTCCTGATGGACGCATTCGCAGCATGGACTATCACTTCAAAACACCGAGCAAGACGTGCGCGGCCACGGGAAGGCCACTGGCACCCGGAACGGTATGCCATTCGGTCCTGGTCGACAAATCAGGCGTTTTGACTCGCATTGATTACTCGGACGAAGGCTGGCAGGGGCCGCCTGAGGGTCACGTCGGTTACTGGAAGACGATCGTTCCCAGTCAGAATGATCCTCGTGAACAGCGTCTCGATCCTGAAGCGGCATTTCGCTACTTCGAACAACTTTGTGAAGAGTCCAGTCCCACGACCGAACGACAACGCTATGTGCTCGCACTCCTGTTGCTGCAGCAACGCAAGCTTCGACTGGATGGCTCGCACACGGGAAGTGATGGCGATGTACTGGAACTGAGTGGATCTCACGGCGAAGGGGCCTATGAAGTTCCAAATCTGAAGTTGTCGGATGCCGATACGCGTCAAATTCAGGCCGAATTGAAAGTTCATCTCGCGACGGAGTGGAACTAATGACAAGTCCGAGAAGTCAGGCTGCCATCGTTGTCCGCCCCACTCCTCTTCGCATTCCAGGCTTCGTCATCGCGCTGGCGTTGCTACTTTCTGTCTTACCAGGCTGCATCGGACTCGGATCCCTGCGATTTCGCAATCCGAATGATCAGCTTACCACAGTTCGACCTCGCTTTTCGGATGATCCGCAACTCGAAGAAGTCGTCGACCATTTGAACCGCAATGTCGAAAAGCTCTCGTCGTGGAGGGCACACAGTATCCAGATCCGTGCGAACAATATCCCCCTGCACGGCACCCTGGCTGTCGAAAAGGGTGGGCATCTGCGATTGCAGGTCAATACGGTCGTCGGTCACGAAGTGGATCTGGGAAGCAACGATGATGTCTTCTGGATCTGGGCCAAGCGGATGGAACCCAGTTACGTCTACTGCCGCCACGACCAGATCGATTCTGCCCGGCAGTCACTGGGGGTCCCCTTCGAACCCGACTGGCTGATGCAGGCACTGGGGGTCTCCCCAATCGATCCCACGGGTCTGACAATGCAGATCGACGCCACAAATCACCGTGCCCGACTGGTGCAGCCTGTCGTGACGGCACATGGCCACACGATGCAAAAAGTCATGCTGGTCGACCTGGTCAACGGAGTTATTGTCGAACACAGCGTGCATGACGGACGCGGTCAAAAGCTGGCTCAAGCCCGTCTGGGTGACTTCCGCGTCGATCGGAAGAGTGGCGCGGTTCTGGCAAGACATGTCAATCTGGACTGGCCTCAGAACCAGATGTCGCTCGTCATGAATCTGGGGCATGTTGACGTGAATCCCTCATCCATTCCTTCGCAGATCTGGGCCATGCCCGAAATGCCTGGTGTCAAGATGGTCGACCTTGGGAAAGAGTCGAGCTTTACCCGCACCGCAGCAAATCGTGATGAACCGCTGGTCCGATTGCTGGAACCAGAAACGATGGAAACGACCGATCCAGATGATGCTGGCCGTGTGACTCTGTCGGGCGATGAAACTCCAGATCAATCTTCAAATCTATTTGAAGAGCCGGAGTCTGTCGAGTTTCAAACAACACCGATCGAACGCCCCTCGGCAAAAGTTCGCTGGGACGAAGATTAGTGCGAGTCGCACTTCCGCGTCGCGTCGAAGCATGGGTTAGGCGCTACAGTTTGATGACCGCGGGACGCCACACTTAAGCGGAATGCGCTCGAATTGGATGCGTAGAAATCAATGTTGAAGACCCCGCCTACTGCTGAAAGTCTTTCAGTCTCTTCATGAATTCTTCTGACATGCCAGCGGCGAGTCGTGGCTCTGTGTGAAATACGTCGCCGATCGACTTATCGGGGCGAAGAGGATAGTGCAGGTTTTGCACATACGCTTCCCATTCGGTTTGCGATTCGGGCTTCAGCCGCCGCAACCATTCGAGCCCGAATGCAACATGTGAAATCTCGTCGCGATGGATAGTCTTCATGATCGCGGCACTCTTGGGATCGCCCGCTTTCAGAAAATACTCTTCAAACTCGAGCGTGTGATCGAGATTTCGTCCTTCAAACGTCAATGGAAGACCGGCGAGATACTCCAGCACCGACTGGAATGACAACGCTTTTTTCCAGATGTAACAATTGACGGGAAGCGACCCGAAGGGAACGCCCAGTGATGCGGATCGTTCCATGTGCATCATGGTGTGTCGTTGTTCGTCTTGCATCACATGAGCGACACCAAGTCGAAAGTCTTTCGGAGCATCCGGAAACGCCAGCAGGACCCACGCCATGACTTCGAGTGCCTGCAGTTCATGATTGGCCATGATGTGATGCGCGATCGCGCGACGATGTGGATCAGAAAACGTGGTGGGATGAGGCATCGCCGGAGCCGACCGTCGCGGCGCAAACTTCAATTCTGCCGAGCGAGCAGGCTCGGCAAGTTGTACAGCGTCACCCGGCGAGTCATCTGTAAAGGCATCGCGAACACGTTCCAGCTTTGCGTCGAGTGATTCGGAAAGCAGAACGCGTTCGGCAAACTGGCGAAGTTCCATAAATGACTGTTGTACCTGTAGTGGATGATCAATCAGGGCTGAGTGCGGGTCGCACGTCGGTGTCGTGTCGGAAAATCGGATTGGCGCTGCATTACGATGCCCGCGCGACGCCATACGGAAACTGGATGCTTTCTCGTCGTGACTTGATGGTTGGCTTTTTACTGCGGTCGGTTTTGCCATGCCTGCTTGAGTTCGTCGAAGCCGCGTAGCGGTTCACCCGTTGTACCGCCGGAACTTTCCGGTCGGCCGGTCGATGGTCGCTTCGCTGGTTCGTCAGCGCGGGCTCCTGATGACCGTGGACTTTTTGCGGGCTCGACGGGACGGGATTCACCTGAACTGGAATTCGATCCACGTTTCGGCGGAGAGCTCTGACCGTTTGCTGGAATCATTGTCAGGCCGATTCGCTTTCGATCCCTGTCAACGCTCAGTACCCAGACTTTCACCACATCACCAATCGACACGATGTCATGCGGTGAACGGACGAAATGAGATGCCAGTTGACTGATATGTACGAGCGCCGAGTCTTTTAGCCCGACGTCAACGAATGCCCCGAAGTCAACGACATTCAGAACTGTTCCCTGCAACTCCATACCGACTTCAATGTCATCGAGCGAGAGAATACCCTGGCGGAAGACAGGCGGAGGAAGATCTGCTCGCGGATCACGTCCTGGTCGCAATAACGCATCGATAATGTCCGTCAACGTTGGTACGCCAACAGTCAGTTCCTCGGCCAGTCGCGGTGTTTCAATCGCGGACAGCCGCTCACGCAGTGTGGAGGGATCGGCCCCCGGTCGCAATTGGTCTGGAGAAAGATCGCACCTGGCCAGCAACATTCGAGCGACTTCGTAGCTTTCGGGGTGGATCCAGGTATTGTCGAGAGGCTCTTCGCCATCGAGTTTCAAAAAGCCGGCAGCTTGCGTAAATGTTGCGGGACCGACTCCGGGAACATTCAGCAATTGCTTTCGGCTTTGAAATCTTCCGCTCTTTTCACGGTATTCGACAACGCGTCTGGCGATGAGCTGATTGAACCCCGAAACATGCATCAGCAACGACGGGCTGGCGGTGTTCAGATCGACACCGACAAAATTGACACACGATTCGACGACCTCATCGAGAGCTTCCTTGAGTTGCTTTGCATTCAAGTCATGTTGATACATCCCAACACCGATGTGCTGAGGTTCAATCTTCACGAGCTCGCTGAGAGGATCCTGCAGACGGCGTCCGATGCTGATCGTGCCGCGGGCTGTTGCGTCGAGGCTCGCAAACTCCTGCTGGGCCACGCTGCTGGTCGAATAGATACTTGCCCCTGCTTCATTCACAATGATGTAGCGTGCCTCGGGGCATTCGGTCGAGATTAATTCCGAAACGAGCTCTTCTGTCTCACGACAAGCGGTGCCGTTACCGATGGCAATCACATGACAGCGGTGCTCACGCAAAAAAGATGCGAGCTTGGTTCGGGCTTCGTTCTTACGTTCTGCCGAACCGACGATACTGATGATATCGATACCAAGCAGGTTGCCGAATTCGTCCAGTGCTGCCAGCTTGCAACCCGTCCGGAAGCCTGGGTCGATTGCAAGCACTCGCTGGTCTCGTAACGGCGGTTGCAGGAGAAGCTGCCGAAGGTTTTGCGAGAAGACAGAAATCGCATGCTTCTCGGCCTTTTCCGTCAGGTCTCTGCGAGCTTCGCGTTCCAGTGCCGGGCGGATGAATCGATCCAGCGCATCCGTAACGCAAGCTGTCAGGAATTCGCGGCACGGATGCGACTGAAGATGCAGTTGATCAATTGCCGCTCGTTCAGCCTGAGTGGCATCCCAATCGAATGAGACTCGCAATGCTTTTTGTTCTTCGCCCCGGTTCAATGCCAGGATGCGATGCGGCGGCATTTTGCTGATCGGTTCGCCGTAGTCGAAGTAGTCTCGAAATTCGGGATGTGTCTGGTCTGCCGATTTCGTCCCGACGGAAGTGAGTCGACCGGTCTGGCGAGCGACAGTTCGGCAACGTTCTCGCACGTCGGCATCGTCTGAGATCTTTTCCGCGAGAATATCAGCGGCACCAGCGAGTACCGATGTGACATCTGGCAGTTCCTGTTCAGGACGGATATAGGCTGCTGAGGCTTCCTGTAGTCCAGTCGCCACCAGCGATTTGTTCCAAATCAACTCTGCCAACGGCTCAAGCCCGCGTTCCCGGGCAATAGTCGCCCTCGAGCGTCTGCGGGGACGGAAGGGAAGGTACAGGTCTTCGAGTCGCTTTAGTGAGTCCGCACGACAGATTTCGGCTCGCAGTTCAGGGGTCAGCTTTCCCTGGCCATCGATCAGCCGCAGGATGTCGGCAGCGCGATCCGCCAATTGGCGTAAAGAGAGGACTCGTTCCTGGATCGCCCGGATCTGTTCTTCATGCAGGTTGCCAGTCCGTTCTTTGCGATAGCGGGTGATAAAAGGAACAGTGTTCTCCTCATCAAGCAACTGCACCGTCTGGGTGACTTGCTCAACGCGAAGATGCAGTTCAGTGGCGACTCGCGCCAGGTCAACTGCGATGGGAGTGTGCTGTTCCATTGTCGAGAGCCGTTCCATCACCAACGCTTACCAACCGTGATGCTGATGGTATCGCATTTTCTCGTGACAATGGGAAGCGAAACGACCTGTTGTCAGCGATTGATTCACGCAAGATCTTTGACGGGATGCCGAAGCACGCAAGAATCCAGCGGACCTGTTGCGACGAAAGATCTGGTGAGCCGGTTATGAAAATGACATCAACGCTGGTGAGTCAAAGTGGATCTTTTCCATGAGAGCGGGGCGCAGTTCCGCGCTGCATTGGAGCATGGTTTTGACGCTGCCGTGCGATGTCCTCAAGGCATCGATGAACTCGATGCGATCGCTGCATCAAGTGATACGACTTCACTTATTCCAGCGTCGATACTTCCATAGAGTTGCCATCGCCTGCAGTCCGTCACTCAGTCTGAGCTTCTTCCCGTTTCGTATATCTCGAGGGTGATAAGCAACCGGGATTTCAGCAAAGCGAAGTCCCATGCGTGCTGCTTTCGCAATCACCTCGGGACAAAACTCAAAACGATTACACTCCAGCTTCATCAGAGCCAGATCTCGAACCTTCAGTACCTTGAAGCAGCAGGCCTCGTCACGAATCGACACCCCATAAAGGACCCTGACAATCAGATTCAGCAGCCAGATCCCGGCGCCATGTGCAAATCGAGTCGGCCGACCGGAGAGGGTTCGATAACCGACGACGATATCTGCTTCATCAGCGAGCAGCGGTTTCAACAGCCACGGGTACTCGTCCGGCGAGACCTCCAGATCAGCGTCCTGCACGATCAGAAACTGAGCTTTCGCGTCACGCAAGGCCGTGCGAATAGCGGCCCCTTTTCCTTGATTGATTGGGTGAGCCAGCAGAGTGACGCTTCGCACATGTGATGGTTTGGTGCAATCGTCCCAATTCCTTTTCCACGCTTCCAACCGCGACATTGTTTCGTCTGTGGAGCCGTCATCAACGATGACTATGTCTTTCGGTGTCTTTTCGTCGATGACCCGTTGCAGCACCTCGACAATAGTGGCGGCTTCGTTATAGACAGGGATCGCCACTGTGATGTCAGGTACAGGGAAATCAGGTGCAAGGCTTCCAGTTGGCGCTTGATTCATTTGCTCGACAGCTTCGTGCTGTTGACCGTCCAGCATGCAATTGTGTGCGGCAACGGTGGAAGACATGTTCAAACCTGAGTGGAGGCATCGCTAACGGCGAAGATCGCGCTGAATCGCAGCCTCGGCACGGCCGACGATCAGGGCGGCGGCGATAATAATGCGCTGCGTTGCGTTTTTGTGCAATCGCAATCATCACAATTCGTGTTGAATATGCTATTTTGATGCAGATTCAAGTCTGGGTATGATTACGCGTCGTGAGCATTCCTGCAGTCGAGAGGAGTTGGCTGGTGGGAAGCGGATCGCTCACGCCTGCCATGGCTGACCACCGAGTTTGTCTCGGTGGTCGCACGTTCACTCAAAATACAGAGCCACAGTCTTCTGGGACGACTGTGGCTCGGATTGGCGAACGAGTGAGATCACATCACTCTTGAGTGTGGCGTCCGGCGGGCAGTCTACTTGAAGCGTAAGACTGTTTCGACGCCACACAGAATCGCGACCGCACTAATATGGGTCGACGACTGGCAACCCCGCAGTCATTTCTGTTGTGTGAGCGGGATCGGCCTGAGGAGTCGCGGTCATTACCATCGGAGTTGGCCCGGCCATCGGTGTCGGCCCAGGTTGACCTGCGATGGTGACATCAGAAATCACGCCTGCGGACTGCGGATAGGCTGGGCTCAACGGAGCAGATGCGGTCATCATTCCCGATTGCCAACTTGCATCGGCCATTCCGTAGCTGGGCAACGGATAAGCCGTCAGTTGCTCGTTTGAGCCACGGCTTGCCATTCCGTGCTGATGATTGTGGTGGTGATGATGCCGACGCTGACGTTCAGCGACGACGGGATCCTGCATGATAATTGGGTCACTGCTGACCATCGCTGCCTGAGTCATTATGGGCTGGCCATATTCAACAGGGATCGCAGCTGTCATGACTGGCGTTGGGTTCTGGATCATTGCCGAGCGACGCACGTTGGAACCGCTTAAGGTTGCCAGGCGTGACCTGACTTCGGGTTGATCCCAGCGAGCCATCAGAGACCGCTGATAATACGCAGCCGCCTGATCGGCTTGCCCACTTTCGTGATAGAGTTGCCCGAGGTGGGCCAAGGCCACCGGATGGTTTGGCTTAACCTGCAGCGCCTGTCTCAGGGACTGCTCGGCAGCAACGCGGTTACCGGTTTCGTGCTGAAGCCAGGCGTGTTCAACGTAGGCTTCAGGAACGTATGGCTGGGTCTCTTTCCAGCCTGTCAGCAGGTGATCAGCTTCGGCAAGCCGATTTTGCGAGACCAGAATTTGTGTCAGGGCATGATAGGTCGGCTGGTGCATCGGATCGACCGACAAGTTGTGGCGCAAGACTGTTTCGGCCCCGGCGAGGTCACCTTGCTTCTGCAGCGCCATTGCCAGGTTATGTCGGCTGTCAGGGTTTTTGGGGCGATCAATCACAGCCCGATTGAACTCCTTGCGAGCCATCTCATAGTTCCCCTTCTGGTAATAACCCATTCCTGAGTTATTCATGACCCAGCCATTGGTGGCGTGGCATCCAGAAAGCAGCAGAATCATCGCCAGACAGCTCACAGAACGGGCGGCTGGGATGTGGGCGGAAGTGATTCTGAAAAACGTGCGCATAGTGCCGCAACTCCTGGCTCAACGGAAGTTTTCGACAGGGGCCCAATCGAAGTGCAGGCTGGCCCCGGTTGATCTGGTTTCTGGATGTGGGAGAGATTTGCGGCGGAACGATAGTGAAGGCTCCTAAGCCCTGCAAGACGGGTTTGGTCCGGATCTGATCGAGAAACCGCAAAAACTTGAATTTCATTTCAGATTTCCGCAGCAGTGACTTGGCAAAGAGCCTGGCTGCAACGGAAACCGGCAGAGAATGCCGGAATGTGGGCATTCCCGAACAAGGCGGCACGCGAGTTGCCATATTCAACCACCGGTGGAACACCGTCACAGGTGTGTTTTTCGAGAATCAATGATGACGCTGGCAGCGTTTGCCAGACTCAAGTTTCTTGTATCTCTTTTGCGCTCAAGGAGATCAGAGTGAAGCGATGGTTTCAGACCGTATTGCCGGTCTTTGGTGTGTTGAGTACATTTTCCAGTCTTTCGTGGGCCGAAGAGACGGCTTCTACCACGGTGGCGCCTGTCGCTCCGGTCGAGTTTAACGGAGCTGATATTGCGTGGTCGCTCACAGCTTCAGCACTCGTGCTAATGATGACAGCACCCGGGCTGGCGCTGTTCTACGGGGGGCTCGTTCGAAAGAAAAATATTCTTGGCGTGATGATGCAGTGCGTCTTCCTGATGGGGATCATGTCACTGGTTTGGGCATTATGGGGATATAGCCTGGTCTTCAGTGGAGACCTTGGGGGAGCAGGGCTGATCGGGGACTTTGGTTACGCGGGCCTCAAGGGGGTTATTCCGACTTGGGAAAACAATGCCCAGGTGATTCCAGCCGCCGGAACGATCCCAAGATCTGTTCACATGGTGTTTCAGATGATGTTCTTCATTATTACACCAGCGCTGATCTGTGGTGCGTTCGCGGAACGTATGAAGTTCAGCTCTATGGTGCTGTTCTCGGTCCTGTGGGGAACATTCATCTACTGTCCTGTCGCTCACTGGGTCTGGGCTGACGCAGGATGGTGTGCGGAATTGAATCCTAAGGCTGCATTCCGTGCTTTCGATTTTGCAGGTGGAACTGTGGTTCACATCACCAGCGGGTTTTCGGCGCTGGTTTGTGCCATCTTGTTAGGCAAGCGCCTGGGTTACGGGCACGAACCGATGCCGCCGCACAATCTGACGTACACGTTTATTGGTGCCACATTGCTGTGGGTTGGCTGGTTTGGTTTCAATGCGGGAAGTGCAATGGCGTCGAACGCTCTTGCCGCAAATGCTTTCGTTGCAACACACATGGCAGCAGCAGCCGGGACGGTCAGTTGGGCTGGCATTGAATGGTTGAAGCGCGGAAAGGCAAGTATTCTCGGCGCGTGTTCTGGTGCTGTGGCCGGTCTGGTCTGCATTACTCCTGCCAGCGGTTCATGCACGCCGATGGCCGGTATCGCGATGGGATTCCTGGCAGGGGCGGTCTGCTTCTACTTCTGCACAACCATCAAGAACAAGTTTGGTTATGACGATTCGCTGGATGCGTTTGGAGTTCACGGGGTGGGAGGAACGTTAGGAGCTTTGCTGACCGGCGTGTTCGCTTCGAAGGCAGTCACCAACGATCCTGCGAAGTGCGGATTGCTGGAAGGCAATGCAAATCAGCTTGTGGCACAGTTTGTGGGAGCGGCTGCCGCAGTCGCTCTGGCAATTGTCGGAACGATCATTCTGCTGAAAATTGTCGATTCGATCCTCGGTCTGCGTGTGAATCAGGCAGGTGAATTGCAGGGTCTGGATATCAATCAACATGGCGAAGAAGGTTATATCTTCCTGTGATCTGTTGAACAGGTCGATGTGAGAAAAGTTGACTTGCGGGATTTTCCACGGACGGTTATCCCAGTATTTGGCGAGTTGCAGTTTTTCAAGGAAGTTGAAACTGCAGCAAGTTGTGGCCAGCAAACGCTGGCACGGTGTCGGGAAAGCGTGTCCCGCGAACCCTGTTCGCCAACTCCCACTAGGCAGAAGGTGACTCGTGAAGAAGATCGAAGCGGTAGTCCGGCATTTCAAGCTGGAAGAAGTCAAGGAAGCGCTGATTGAAGCAGGTGTCCAGGGGATGACCGTTACCGAAGTTCGAGGTTTCGGGCGTCAGAAAGGTCACAAGGAGCAATATCGGGGCGCCGAGTATTCGGTCGACTTTCTTCCGAAAGTGAAACTGGAAGTGATCGTTGGTGATGACCAGGCAAAGCCTGCCATCGAATCTATCGTCCGGACAGCGCGAACGGGCCAGATCGGTGACGGCAAGATCTTCGTGACCGACCTTGCCGAAACGGTACGGATTCGTACCGGAGAAAGTGGTACGGAAGCGATCTAGCGTGGACTTGCCTCAAAAACGGGTGGCAATTCATTCCCTGGAGTGAAACGCTTAAAAGCCCGGATGCGATATAATAAACCGGACGCCATGCGCTCCGGCTGTTTTTCAGGCTTAAGAATCCGTTGAATGTGCCTTACTCAGAAAGGGAAATTGTGAAAAAAGTCGAAGCCGTCATTCGGCATTACAAGCTCGAAGAAGTGAAGAACGCTCTGACGCAGGCAGGGATTCAGGGGATGACCGTAAGCGAAGTTCGTGGCTTCGGTCGGCAGCGTGGGCACAAGGAAACGTATCGCGGTGCTGAATACACCGTCGATTTCCTTCCCAAGGTAAAGCTCGAAGTCGTCGTTGCCGACGACGAAGTCGCCAACGCTATCCAGGTGATCTCGAATGTTGCCAGAACCGGCCAGATTGGTGATGGAAAGATTTTCGTGACCAACCTGGCTGACGTGATTCGAATCCGAACCGGGGAATCAGGCCCAGGCGCCATCTGAGGCTTGCCTTGGCTTTTTCCTGGTAATGACAGGTCTACTCGCTAAACGCGCCTCGTTGCTCGCGAGGCGCTTTCTGCGTTCGAGCCACGCTGGATGTGATCTGTCAACTTTCGGCTCACACGTTTGTTTCTGACCTCATTTGAACGACGACTACTGGCCCTCAAGGACACGCTGATGGTGGAAGCCGTTGTCCGCGACCAGAGGCCTGCGCTCCCAACAGCTCAAGGTCTAGTGGCCGGCACCGAACACATCGCGACATTAAAACTCCGCCTCGACGAAATCCGTCGCCAGGTCCGGGATCGCTTTGCGCAGGGTGCCTCTGCTGTTCACACAACAGCTCTGCAATC
The DNA here is from genome assembly GCA_963977965.1 of uncultured Schlesneria sp. Classification (GTDB taxonomy): domain Bacteria; phylum Planctomycetota; class Planctomycetia; order Planctomycetales; family Planctomycetaceae; genus Schlesneria. The sequence goes on along the minus strand of CAXBSB010000054.1, from coordinate 4,011 downwards.
GGAACTGTTCGACGCGTTTGTCGTCTCCGTCTTTCAGGAGCGGTTACAGGAACTGTCTGCCGAAGAGATTTCGAACATCGAATCGCAATCCGCCGTTGTCGCTGTTGGCGGCAGTGGGCGCGGAGAAATGTGCCCGTATTCCGATGTGGATCTGCTGTTTCTTCATTCCCCGGACATCGCGCCGATTTATGAGCCTCTCGCCTCACAGGTTCAGCGTGACTTTTGGGACTGTGGCCTGAAGATTGGAGCCAGCGTCCGAACATTGTCGGATTCGATGCAGTGGGCACGTCAGGAACCACAGTTTGCCACATCACTGATCGACGCGCGATGGTTATGGGGTTCCAATCCGTTGGTCGACCAATTGCGATCCAGGTTCTTGCGAACCGTGGTTCGAGCTCGTCGAACTCAATTCATCGCAGACGCCATCGCCTCACGCGATAAGGAACGTATTGATTACGGCGCAACAAATCAGCAACTGGAACCAGATCTGAAGCGATCCCAGGGGGGATTGCGAGATCTGCACCTGATTCGCTGGATCGGGTTTGCGCGGTATGAGGCAGGTGATATCGATTCCTTGCGGTTGCATACCGCCATCACGATGGAGGAGTCTCGCCGCCTCGTCCACGCTCATGAATTTCTGACATCACTGCGAATCGACCTTCATCTGGCTGCGGGTAAGGAGCAGGATGTTCTGACACGTGAAGACCAGTTGCGAATTGCCAACCAGCGCGGGATACAGGCGGTCGGTGCCCAGATCCCCGTCGAGCGGTTCATGCAGGAATACTTTCAGCACAGCAGTGCTGTTGCCGATATTGCCCGCAGGTTCGTCAACCGAACGAAGCACCTGAGCTGGAGCGAAAAGTTCTTTCAGTTCGTCATGTCGTATCGTGTCGACGACATTTACTATGTCGGCACGGAATACCTCGACATCCCTCCGCGCCATCGGGCTTCTGCCATTTCGACTCTGGAAGGCATTTTAAAGCTCTTCATGACGGCGGCTCGCTACCGGGTCTGCGTCGCACCTCATCTGCTGGAAATGATCAAGGCGAAGGCCATTCGTCCGGCTCCCCAATTGTCCGCCGAAGCGTCACATTCATTCCTGGAGTTGCTGCGAACATCAGGCAAGCTCGGAATTGCATTGCGAGGGATGCATGAAACAGGCGTTCTGGAAGCCGTTCTTCCCTGCTGGCAACATATCCGGTGCCTGCTGCAGTTCAATCAGTATCACCACTTCACTGTCGATGAGCATACGCTGCGGACGATTGAAGCGGCCGAAGGATTTCTGAACGATCCCGGACCGATCGGACAGGCTTATCGCGAGATTCATCACAAGGAACTGCTGCATCTGGCCCTGCTGCTTCACGACGCAGGCAAAGGATTCGAAGAAGACCACAGTGAAGTCGGACGCCGTCTGGCAGAGGATGTCTCCAATCGTCTGGGGCTTCCGGATCATCAGCGTGACCAAGTGATGTTCCTGGTTCATCGACATTTGAAGATGGCTGACCTGGCATTGCGTCGGGATATTGGTGACCGCGCGTTGCTCTTGAAGTTCAGCCACGAAGTCGGCAGTCCTGATGCTCTCCGGATGCTTTACGTGCTGACCGCTTCAGATGTCTCGGCCGTTGGCCCCAATACGTGGAACGAATGGAAGGCCGAACTTCTGACAACGCTGTACGAGCGAACAATGCTCTGGCTGAGTGGCAAGAGCCATCTCTTCGATGAATCAATACGCTTGAACCAGATCACTGAACAGGTCGTTCAGTTGTGTTGCGCGAAGCCTGAAGGGGCGGCGTCAACGGCTGAAGAGGATTTACTCGAACTGCGCGATTGGCAGAAGCGAGTCGAACTGAGCCCGGCACATTATCTTCTTGAGACCGCCCCGACACGCATTGCAGCCGACATGCGTATCATCCGCAATCGGCGTCCGGATGAAATCCATGTCGAAACGGACTACGACGCCGAAACAGGTACTGTTGAATATCGAGTGATTGCTGCGGAAGAAATCGCCCCGGGATGCTTTCACAAGCTGGCGGGTGTCCTTTCTGCCAAGCGGATGGAGATCCTGACGGCGACAATCTGCACAACGCAGGACGGAGTAATTATCGATGCCTTGCGAGTTCGCGACGCAGACCACGCTGGTGAGATACCCGAGTTTCGAACGACCGATGTGGCAACGGCTATTCGCAAGGTCTTGCGTGGTGAAACGGATGTCGCCACGTTGATGAAAGCGCGAGGGCGATTCGCGGTCAAGGCGATTCAAGGACCTGTCTCAGGGTTGCCACTGCGAGTTGTCGTGGATAACGAATCGTCTGATCGTTTCACCGTGATTGATGTCTTTGCCCACGACCGTCCTGGACTGCTCTACGAAATCACCCGAGCTCTCTATGTGCTGAAGCTCAATGTCGTTCTGGCAAAGATCGCGACTCATTTCGATCAGGTTCTTGACGTGTTCTTCGTCACGGATGAAACAGGGCAGAAAATCCACGACGGTGAACGATTGAAGAATATCCGGCAACAGTTGATGTCTGCGCTGACGGATTTCGAGAAAACGGCGTCAGATGACGAGGCGGCCGGGCAGGGATAACCTGACTGGGTGACGTCTCTGTCTTCGGTCTCGGTCCGGTCATCGGCAACTCTTGATCCACAGAACCAAAAGTGCCAGTTCAGACACTGCGAAAAATCGTTCCCCGCGTTTCGTGGCTCAACGCCGCGCGCGACCACCAGTGTTTCTCAACGTCTTCTGATGGTGGGCCGGCTCGAAGCGAGCTGGTCACACCCTGAGGAACATCACAACAATGCCAAACCGGCCGACACGACCGAGGGTTTTCCGAAGCGGGAGGGTGAGGCTGTGAGGCTCCAGCCGAACCGTCTTCGGACCAGGAAGTGCCATACTCAATCGCGGCTCGGCTGGAGCCGCGACCTCCCATCTTGTCTGTAAAACAGCAGATCGGCCACTGACATGACCAAATGGCGACAAGCCGCACTCGTTTCGTAGCGCCCGAAAGCCGCGTGCGAGTTCGGCTGGCCATTAGACGAGGTGATGGTAAGCTGTTGAGCCTCAGTCGCCGGTAAACTCACACTTGTGGACGGAAATCCAATGAGAAGCCATCCAGAATATCCGCTCAACGAGAACTATGTTCTTACGGTCTTCTGGAATCGCCCTGATGGATGTTTGGCCAGAATTTATTACGTCATTCGGGTCGACGATGACCTGGAAGGCGTCCACAACGAAATCGGCATGGTCATCACCTGGTTCGAGAAGGCCGATTTGGAGCAGGCGGAGCATTGGCGTGCAGAGTGCTACTTACGCGAGGCACACTTCTCCAATGAATTGATAACGTCGATCAGTACGAAGCTCCTTTCGGAAACAAAATGCCGAATGCCACTTTCATTGATGGTGAATCGCTTTGAACGCATTCAAGGCTGCCGTTATGAATTCGTAAATGACGACGCTTCAGGGTAGGCCTGAACAGGAAAAACAAAGAAGAATCAGGGGAGCGATCCCACGCCCTTCGAAGACTCAGGGACGTGCCACACTGTAGGACACAGTTGGTTATTGAAGGCCAAACATGCTGGTCAACTTGCCCTGCAGTCGCTGGAGACTCAACGTGTTGGCGCCTTGAATGGAAGCCACGCTCTTCATCGCGTGGAAGTAGCCTTTGTCGTTATGCCGCAATGCCAAATACTGTGGGGAGGCCCAGCTTGTTTCAGGCGTGTGCGGAGCACAAGAAACTTCAATCCAAGCGTGGTGGCAGCTTAAACACGGGCGGCCCAAAGCGACTGCCGCGACTGCCCGTGGCACCCGGCGACCTTTCGGAGTTGATCGCTATGACTGAATTTCTTGCCTTCAGTCCTGAGAGCCTGTTGTCCGTTTTTGATGATTGACAGGTTCTTTTGTCGCCGATATAGTTTCCTAGGAAACCAAATGAGAAACATGGCCACAAAAAAATCGAGCACGCTCGAAGATCACGCAGGATACTGGCTGCGGTTCGTCTCCAATCACGTTTCGCA
>CAXBSB010000053.1:0-35128 GCA_963977965.1 uncultured Schlesneria sp. | reverse complement strand
TTGAACTATTCGATTGATTCCAACGGAGTCAGCTTGCTCGATATGCCACTCGACATCACCACAAACATCTAAATGGCGATGCGCCTCTTTCGGCAACGTCACGCGCCGCAAATCCATCCCCTGAATCTCCTGCTGCCCCTTGGAAGAATCAGCCGCGCTTTCGGCTGGTTGAAGGCCGTAGTGCTTGGCGAGTCTTTGATTGAGCATCGTCCAATCGGAATCGAAGAACGAAGTGGTCGGCAGATTGTTACGAAGCACTTCGTCAAAAAAATGTCGAGTTTCCCCCGGCATCGACCAGGCCAGCAGATCGTCGTACTCGACATACATCGCGTCCGGCTTCATTTCGTGAATCTTCCGAAGTTCCAGCCATTGACCCGTGAAACTTTCGGTGAAACGAGCAGCCTTCCTGTCATTGAGCAGTCGCTCTGTCTGAGCTCGCAGGACATCCGCATTGCGCAGTTCTCCACGTGCGGCGATTGTCAGCAGTTCAGCGTCTGGCATCGAATCCCATAGAAAGTAGGAAAGTCGCGAAGCCAGTGCGAAGTCATCCAGTTCGCCCGGCTTTTCGACGAGCATCAAGAAATAAGGGGAACACAAGACGGCCTTGTACGTTTGCAGCAACACTTCTTCCAGTGGTTCACCACGTTCCAACTGCTGACGGGCAGGCTGCAGAAATGTTGCAATTATTTCTTCTGGCACTTGTCGACGAAACGCTCGCGGAATGAATTCGCGTATCAAGCGTTCTGCATCCGCTTGAGCATCTTTACTGATCAGTCTCAATCGATTGTGGGGCTTCGCGAATTCGCCGGGGTTCCACTGGCTCCAGTCCGTTTTGATTTCCTTACCGGCCATGGCGTCTTCGTAGAATCGTTGCGGAACTCGCGGTAATGAACCAAACAACTGGCGGTAGCCAACCCCGGCATCCAGCGGTCCTTCGATTTCGATCCATTCGATGGCCAGTCCCGGGCCCTTAAAGTCGTCGCCCACCGGTTCGCCGTTACGCTGCTTCTTCAAGTCGTTGAAGAAGATCAGCCCCAATCCTTCCAGGTAGATTTGCTCGTCACGTGGCAGATTGGTGACCACTTCAAGAACGCGCCGGCCCGTCGGCGGAGCATCCTGAATATCCAGGATGTGTTCCAGCTTTTCATGAGCGAAGCGGTCCGAACTGATTTTTCCAATCAGGACTGGGATCGGCTTGCCATCGTTTTGCACTGCTCCCACAGACGCTCGAATCCGATAGCGTCCTGGAATCGAAACTGCAGACGTGTGGACACTGCCATGTTTGTAGAGTGTGGCACACAGGACGATCGTGTCCCCCTCAAACCGAACAAATGGAGCGGTCCCTTCGCGATTCGGCTTCGGACGACCGTCCAGAAATTCTCGCCCCGTTAAGCGTCGGCGAATTGGCTCAGTGGGAATGATGGCATCAGGAAGAACGTCAGCCAGAGCCCGATCAGCGGCTTCCTGATATCGAACCAGATGAGTGGCCGACGTTTCCAGACCGCTGCTGATCTTGTCGAACCCGGCCACGATGCTGTCTTCGGGCAACAGCGATCGAACTTCGGTTGTGATTCCCAGCAGATCATGCAGCGTGTTTTGATACTCCGTGCGATTCAATCGCCGAACCAGGACTCGCCCTTCCGACTTTTGACGGGCTAACGAAGCCGAATGGAGTTGCAGTTTCAGTCGCTGCAGGAATGCCTGACGTTCTGAAGTGGCTGGCTGATCTGCGTCGCGAGGCGGCATCTCGCCTTTCGCAACTCGATCATGAATCCGCACCCACGCAGCCAACGTGGTGGCATCGTCGAAATTCGTTGCCGTGCCGACCAACTTCAGTCCGGCTTCCGGCTTTTCATTTCCGTGACACGAAACACAATGCTTCTGAAAAAACGGATCGAAGGGACGATCATCCGCCATCGATCGAGCCACATCCACGAGTAACATGCCCATGGCACATCCGAGAGCGAATCGACATTGCATTGCACACGGGCCCCATCGATTAGTCGTCACAAACTCCGACGAGAGTGTCGAATCGGAAGAGTATAGTGTCATGAGATCAACCGCGGAACCACTGGAAAGGGTCTGATTCCGTCGCGTGGCACCGACACTTCGCCATCTCCATCACCGCGATCGACAAGCCGCTCACGAGTTCGCGAACCCGGTTCTTCGAAAGCGATCAGCAATTTCACTTGGATGAGTTGCTAACGGAAACGCAATCTTCAATGCGAGGATTGGTACCGATCGGCCTGATTGTGTGAATCTGCCGATTCTGCCACATATCACCGGTATAGGGCAGCCAGAGTTTTCTTTCTGCATGCGGCTGAACGCAATCCGATCTGTGGAGTGAACAAACAATCGTCGCACAGGGAAGCTCAGCAAACATCGGCAAATCCTGCCGATATCGAGTCCTCTCTCCACTGAGTCAGCAACTATGAAGTTCTTTTTTCATCTCGCCACCGCAGCGTGCATTCTTGGCCACTTCAACGAGGCATTGACGGGCGCCGAGGTGTCCGGGATTCGACCCGAATTGGTATTTGTCGATGACGGCGAAACTCCCAGCGAAATCGTGACACTGCTCAATACGAGTCCTGCGGGTGAATCGATTCGGCTCATTGATTCCCGGGGATCACGCTTCGATCTGTGGCGTCCGATCCCACGAACCAGCCGTGTCTGGCACCCTCGGTTCATCTGCTCACAAAACACGACCAAGTCCGAGCTTCCTCGGTTGGACGTGCCTCAATCGCGGCAGTCTGGATCCAGAGCAATCGATCTGCATCGGTAAACAGCAACTGCGGCACTGGCTGAGGCGACTGCAGATCGATACCATCCGACCAGCATCTTCAAAAAAGGATTGTTGGAACGATGGCCCGGGCGGTTCGTGCGACAGCTTTGACAAATCTCGGTGATCGCGATGATGAGCACGTCACGTCTCGACCGCTGGATTTTCGCCTCATCGCACGACTGATGGGATACATGCGTCCCTACGCTCGACAGCGTAACTGGTTGATTGTCGCCGTGGTGCTACGCGCGATTCAGCTTCCAACCTTGTCCTGGATTCTCGCCGCTGTCATTGATGGTCCGATTCAACAAGGCGATTTCACGGGAGTCGCCTGGGGTGCAGTCGCGTTCGCTGCGGCGGCCATCTTTACTCAGGTGACGATGCATTTTCGCCAGCGATATGCTCTGGAACTTGGCGAAGCGGTTGTTTTCGATCTGCGCAATGCGATCTTCGCTCATTTGCAGCAGATGCCGATGAGCTACTTTCATCGGACAAAAGTCGGCCGGATTATCAGCCGGATGATTTCCGATATCGAAGACGTTCGCATCGGCGTTCAAGAAGTCCTGTTCGTCAGCCTGGTCGCATTCGGGCAGATGGGAGTTGCCGCGGCCTTCATGCTCTGGCTCGATCCCGTCCTGTTCCTGCTGGTGCTGGGACTGGCCCCGGTGCTGTGGGGCATCAATCGCTATTTCCATCGCAAGCTGAGCGTCGTCCTGCGGCAGATGCGAGAATCATTCAGCCGCGTCACAGCGACGCTGGCAGAATCGGTGATCGGGATTCGAGTCACGCAAGGGTTTGTTCGTCAGGAAGAAAACGCCCGGTTGTTTGGTGACCTTGTCACGGATCACTCCCATTACAACACCGCCGTGATGCATACTCACGGACTCTTTCTGCCATTGATTGAATTAAACTCGCAGATCTTCGCAGCCCTGCTGCTGGTGATTGGTGGATGGCGAGTACTGTCGCTTGAGACCGGAGCCGACGTGGGCGAATTGGTCGGATTCTTTTTCATGGCGAACGTGTTTTTCGCACCGCTGACAATCTTGGGGAATCAATACAACCAGTCGATGACAGCCATGGCCGGGGCCGAACGACTGTTTGAACTTCTGGATCGAGTGCCCGAATGGAGTGATCCGCCAAACGCAATCGCGGTACCACATCTTGATGGTCGGGTGGAGTTCGAACACGTGACGTTTGAGTACGATCATGGGCGTCCCGTTCTGCATGACATCAACTTCGTCGCACTGCCAGGACAGACAATTGCCCTGGTGGGACATACAGGGAGCGGCAAAACATCGATCATCAATTTGCTGGCGAAGTTCTATCTTCCGACGCACGGACGTGTGCTGATCGATGGACATGACCTGCTGGACCTGCAGAGCAGATCGCTGCATCGACAGTTTGGTCTGGTTCTGCAGCAGAACTTCTTGTTCATAGGAACCGTTGCCGACAACATCCGATTTTCGCGTCCAGAAGCGACTGAGGAAGACATCCGCGAAGTCTGTCGAAAGCTTGACTGCCTTGATCTGATGGAGTCGCTGCCGCAGGGATTTCAAACTCTTGTCGGAGAACGAGGCGGGCAACTGTCTCTCGGGGAACGGCAGATGGTTTGTTTTGCGAGGGCCCTGCTGGCAGATCCACGACTGCTGATACTCGATGAAGCGACCAGCAGTATTGATCCCGCAACAGAAGTTCGTCTGCAAAAAGCACTGGCGATCCTGCTGGCAGGCCGGACCAGCTTCGTTGTCGCTCACCGCCTCAGTACGATCCGCCATGCTGATCAGGTATTGGTCCTGGAGCATGGGCACTTGATCGAGCAGGGAACTCACGACTCATTGGTCAAAGCGCAGGGAGCCTACGCGCGACTCTACGATCGATTCGCGCGTGCTGGGGCATCCTGATGCAATTGAGATCGATTACGGATTTCGCCGGATGACTCGATGGAAGTGCAATTCCACTTCTCGATCAATGACCCGCCGCACCCCCTCAACCAGGCAGCTTGGCTCGTGATCCGATTCACCCTGCCGCTTGATCTGTTCCAGGGGAGTTCCGGGGAACACCGTAAATGTGCTCTGATGGATGATCTGGTTTCCGGCATCCAGTTCGGGAACGATGAAGTGGACCGTCGCCCCGTACGTCAGCATCCGATGCTGATACGCATCTTCGTAAGGACGGAATCCCGGGAATGGTGGCAGCAGGCCATGGTGCAGATTGATAATTCGTCCTGCGAATCGCCAGCAGGTCCCGGCGGGAAGAACCCGCATGTAGCGAGCCAGCAGAATGTAGTCGACCTGGTAACGATCGAAGATCTCGACCATCTGTTCGTTGTCAGGGTCCCCTTTGGCGTTGCCGATGTTGTGCCATTCGACATCAAACTGCTCGGCAACCCCTCGACAGGAGTCACGATTGCCAAGCATGACTGCTGGTGTCGCTCGCAATCGCTTGTCACGAATCGCTCGCAAGACCGCCAGAGCCGGTTCCGGCCGGAATGTTGTACAGATGGCCAATCGTGGCGGAGTCGTCTGTTCGTCTCGTGACCAGGTTCGAATCGAAAGATTCTTCAACTGGCCGATCTGCTGCATTTGCGCACGCAGCGAGGCGACAGTCGTCCCATTGTCCGGCCAGTCGCACCTCAGCAGCATCGCGAACAATCGTTCGGAATCGTGATCATACATCTGGATTTCATAGATGTTGGCCCCGGCAGCCGTGACATGATGAACGATGGGGTCAGCCAGTCCGTGATTATCAGGGCCGACAGCAGTAATGACGACTTGCATGGTGTCTCAGTGAAACCCAAAGGTGACAAACAACAATCGAGCGAAAACTGGGGCGAGTATATCTGAGCGGCAGACCCGTGGTCACGTGGTCATCTGGAATCGCGCCGGAAATGCCCCGAAATCGCTGTCACGAGTGCTTACGAGTCGGAATAGCGCGATAAAGTCGGACCATTCCGAGCAAAGCCACAAATCCCAGTGCTCCAGTACCAGCCAGAATCCCTAAACCCAGCCAGTCACTGAAGATCAACCGAGTCCGTTCCCACAGCCAGTTCCAGAAAAAAAGCACAAATAAAGCCGCCAGGCTGAGCCACGGTCCGTACGGTAGATACGTTTTTCCGGAAACAAGCGAAATGAACACTCCAACCGTCAATCCGGCGATCGGAGCGAGTAGAAAGACCATCAAAACCGCCTGCCAGCCCAGAAAACTGCCAATCATCGCCATCAGGGTGACGTCTCCCAGTCCCATCGCTTCCTGGCCGAGAACATGCGAGCTGACCATTCGGGCAATCCAGGTCACGGCGGCACCGACAATCGCCCCGGTACAACTCCAGGCGAGTGCGTGCCAATTACGATGAATGTCGTACCAGGTGGGAATCAGCGGACCTCGTAAATGCGGAATGGCGTAATGCCAGTCGACCCACAGGTGACAGACCTGCAGATCGCCGACAGCAACCGCCATGCCGACGCCGATCAAGATCCCCGTCATCGTGATCTGATCGGGAATCAGGTAAGAATCAAAATCTGTGGCCGTCGCCACAATCAGCAGACTGATGAGTGCCAGATGGTAAACCAGTCGCAATGTCCGGCCCGTTCCCGAGGGCTGGACTTCGGGACAATCCTGAAGACGTAAGTCCATCGCCGCGAATTCAAACGCGGAAAACAACACTGCCGTGACAACTGTCAGGATCAGGCATCGCTGCCAGCGAGCCTTCGTAGGAACGTCTGGCCATTTCATGGCTCGTCGTTCCTGCTGACACATCCGGTCTACCCAGCCACTGATGCCAGCGCCCACTATCAGGCCGATCAGGGCAACGATCAGAAAACTCAAAATCGTACGCTCCGGCGAATTTCAAAAGACAAACCAGCGATGATCAAATCGATGGTTCGGCTCAAACAGTGCGAGGATCATGCTTCGGAAAGTACTGGCTGGAATAAACTCAGGTACCACTCAGCAAAAAATGGACGGACAATCAACTGAAATTCAAGCCAGAAATCTCATGGTACTGACTTTGACGCCACAGGTCATCTTGTCGGTCGATGGATTCCCAGTTACCCTCCACCGATCGAAAACGCATTTTGCCATCGGCAGTTGCGTCGGAATTGATTCAAACACCTGGAAACGGAGGCGGGCGGTGCGGAATAAGCTGGTGATTGCCGTTGCAATAATGGTTGCGGGGTTCGTGCAAATGAGCCACGCGCAGGAACTGACGCTGGGTTCCAAAGCTCCAAAACTGGCCGTGAAATCCTTCATCAAAGGAGATCCGGTTGAGAAGTTCGAAAAGGGAAAGATCTACGTGGTCGAATTCTGGGCCACCTGGTGTGGTCCATGTCGCGCCACAATTCCTCACCTGACGAAACTGCAGAAGCAGTACAAGAAGGACGTCACATTCATTGGCGTGGCGATTCTGGAAGAAGATCAGGATGAAGTCGGCAAGTTCGTTGAAAAAATGGGCGACGAAATGGACTACCGCGTCGCCCTGGACCTGGTCCCCGAAGACGGCGATGGTGACGAAGGAGCCATGCACAAGACCTGGATGGAACCTGCCGATCTGCAGGGAATCCCCGCTGCGTTCGTGATCAACGGCGACGGTGTCATTGCCTGGATCGGACATCCGGGACAAATCGACGATCCGCTGAAGAAGATCACAGGCGGAACCTGGGATCTGGTTGCTGAAGCGAAGAAGATTCGCGAAGCCGCCGCAGAAAAGAAGAAGCTCGAGGCCTTGTTTACCAAGCTGCGTGGTTTGTTCGGAGAATTCGAAAAGTCATCCGATCCGACCGATCTCCTGAAGGAACTCGACAAAGCCATCGTTGAACTCCCCGCTCGCGCGACTCAGTTTACAATGGTCAAATTCCAGGTCCTCGCCAGCCCCAAGGGTGACGTCGATAAGGCTCTGGAAATCGGTAATCAATTGCTGGAACTCGAAGACGTTGGTGAAAACGCCGAAGCACTGAATTCAATCGCCTGGATGCTGGTCGCCCCGGAACGCGAAAAGAAGGCGGATCCCAAGCTGTTGAAGTACGCCCTGAAGGTGGCTCTGAAAGCGGACAATCTGACCAAGAACGAAGATCCGTCCATCGGCGATACCGTTGCGAAGGCCTATTTTGACCTTGGCCAACTCGACAAGGCCGTGGCAACTCAGGAGCGAGTTGTCGAACAGGTCGCGGGAACTGAACTCGAAAACGAGCCAGGCTTCAAAAAGCGATTGCGACAATACAAGCGAGCTCTTGAGGCGTCCAAAGACGAGGCTCCCAAGAAATGAAGCGGGATTTCTGGGGGATCATCTGTTCAGCAAGTCCCAGATATCAAATCTGTTAAAGACGAATGGCGGACATCACTGTCCGCCATTTTTCTTTTGAATCATCGTAATCACGAAAGCACATTGTAAGTGCGACCCGCGATCAGGATTCCATAATGTCCTTCTCCTTGGCTTCCGCCAGGGCGTTGATCTTGCCTTCGTACTGCTTCGTCAGGTTCTGAATCTCTTCCTTCGTCTGCTCATGCAGGTCTTCGCTCATCGTCTTGTCTTTCAGAGCGGTATCAGCATGCTTGTTGGCGTCGCGGCGAATGTTGCGAACGGCGACTCGGCCATCTTCGGACAAGTCCTTCAAACGTGCCACCAGTTGCTTGCGGCGTTCCGTCGAGAGGGGTGGAATGTTCAGTCGGATGACGCGGCCGTCCGAGTTCGGTGCGAGGCCCACATCGCTCGACTGAATCGCTTTGGCGATTTCATTCAGCGTTCCCTGATCGAAGGGACGAATCATGATCTGCTGAGGCTCGGGGCAACTGATCGTCGCAATCTGTTTCAGTGGCGTTGGCGACCCGTAGTACTCGACGCGGATCGTATCGACCAGTCCGGGCGTCGCGCGGCCGGTCCGTAACCCTTGCAACTGGCCCTGCACATTCGACACGGCCTTTTCCATACGCTCTTCAGCGTCCATCAAAATCTCGTCCTGGTCCATGAGCAAACGCTCCTGCGCTGTTGAATGACTCTAGAATTTCACTGTCTGAACCGCATGTCACGTTAACGACTTACGTCGCTTGTGTGAAGCGGACTGGATATTGATCCTGAAACATCGGCGAAAACCGATATCTCAACGATTCAGCGGCTGTCGATCGCCGCGTGAATTGCTCGCAGTATCTCACCATCACTCGGCAAGTTGGAATCCAGGATCGGCCTCAGTCGGATCGGGATTTCATCCATACGATATGCAGTCCCGGGTCGATGGATTCCATATGTCGCCGAAGGAAACTCAATCGTGGGTACAGCAGGCAGTACGGTACCCGGCAGTTCGACACCGGGCCTCTCAAGGACGATGACGGGAATTGTTTTCATGAAGTCATGTGCCGCGGGCGAAAATGACGACACACGCGAAGTCCCCACCAGGACCAGCGCATCGGCTTCATGATTTTCCAGAATCTCGCCCGCCGAATACTCTCCGGGGTTATAACGGGGATAGCCGCGAGCCAGATTCACGCTGAACGGGTAACCGGTTTGCCAGCACAGGACACTATCTGCCCCCGAAACATCGCCGACCATACGCATTCGCCGGGCATAGAATCGGGTGTGCTGGTTCAGGTCGATCACCATTCGCAACAGGGCTTCGACCTTGCGATGCCCAAGAGGATGTTGAGCAACTCCAAGCCCGAAGAAGATGATGCCGCAACGACAGGATTTCATTCGCTCGACGAGGCGTTTCAGTTCGTCGAGTGGTGCTCCCACATCGTAGCCTGGTTCAGGTTCCTGCCCCTGCAGCAATCCTCGAAGTGTCCACAACACTTCAAAATCCCGGTCAGGGTCAATTCTCAGAAACCAGTCTGACTGCTCTGAGGTCTTTGAGGCCTCTGTATCGATGACAACCAGCGTCCGGTCCGCTTTTCCATGCTCAATATGCAGCCCGGTCGGATTGATCGAGTACCGTTCCATGTGACGCGGATGTGTTTCGACGGGATCCGCTCCCCAGTAAATCACCAGATCTGCCCGATTCCGAATCTCGCCGAGTGAACACGTTGATTCACCGCATTGCTGCAACGCGAGAATCGATGGGGCATGCCCTTCCGACGCCGTCGTATCGATCGTCGCTCCCAATCGATCCGCCAGTGCAACGGCGGCCCGCTGCCCTTCGGTACTGCTTTTGGATAGCCCGAATATCAACGGTGCTTTCGCGTGACGCAGAATCTTGGCAGCTTCTTCGATCGCGGCAGCCTCGGTAGCAGCGACCCCACGAATTCGTGGGGCGGGAGCAACCGTCGTCCACGGCTTAACGAACCAGGGCTCTGCGAGACTGCAGGCGTTTTCAGCAGCAATGATCTGATCATCGCGAACGGTGACAGTCAGATCGTCGCATACACAGCCGCAGACAGTGCACGCCACATTCTCAACGGATCGTTCTTTTGATTCCATGTTACCAGCGCTCATTCGGACCAGATGGAACTGGTATGTAAAGATCCGGAAGCAATCCAGTGCGTGATCCACGAGCCGGACCATGTTCCGCAATCTCACTGACTACCGCTTCAAATTCGGCTTCGGTGGCAGCCGCCTGTGCTTTGTTTCGCAGAGGCGCAGGTACCAGCATCGCCTTCAGATACCAATGCAGCATCTTTCGATACGACGAGATCGCCCGCTGTTCCCCTCGCTGTTCGACAACGTATCGAAACTGCCTGCGAAGCAGTACCAGGCGATCATCAAACGAGCCGGATGTCGTTGAATGTCCCGTCGTTTCCCATTCAACAAACTGCTGGAAAATCCAGGGATTAGCGAGTGCCCCGCGTCCGATCGAAATCGCCTGGCAGCCGGTTTCTGCAAACATGCGGATGCCGTCGGCCACCGTGCGAATATCGCCGTTGCCAACAACAGGAATCCGCGACACGGCTTCGACAACCTGCCGAATGCCACTGCGATCCACGACCCCGCTGAACCCCTGCTCTCTTGTTCGCCCATGGATTGCAATCGCGGCAACTCCGACTTGCTCGAATTCACGAGCAAACCCCGGCGCCGTCAGGTGCTGACTGTCCCAGCCAAGCCGCATTTTCACAGTCACAGGAATGGAAACAGACTCAATGACAGTACGAACAAGATCAACAGTGCTGTCCACCTGGCACATCAGGCTGGCCCCCGCCCCAACCTTGGTGATCCGATTGACAGGGCAACCCATATTGATGTCGATGGAATCAACGCCGCGGGACTGCAGCAACTGGGCCGCGTCACGCATGACGGAGGGTTCGCTTCCAAAGATTTGAACCGCGAACGGCCGGTCTTCGGGGCAGGTATCGATCAATTGAAGCGTTCGAGGTCCCCCTTGCAGCAGACCACGAGCATTCACCAGATCTGTCGTGGCGAGACCCACTCCCCCCAGGCTTCGAACCACGCGTCGGAACGGAAGATTGGTGTACCCCGCCAGTGGTGAAAGCATGTAGCGAGATGGAAGCTGTAACGGCCCATAACGCAGCGGTGGAAGCGTTGCCAGCCAGTCACGAACAGAAGAAGTCACCGGGGTCGATTCGATCATTGGAACTCAGGCGGTCAAGTCACAAGGTCATTTGTATCAGTTTACCATGTTGGCTCAAGTTTCACTTCTCTCGAAGGATCTTGCGGATCGAAGCCACCTGCAGTTCGTCGATTTCTGCACGTCGATTTCCGTTCCGGCAGGCGGCCGAGCGAACGGCAACAATGTCAGCGTCAGCAGCCTTCACGTCGCGAATCGCGGTGGCTGTCAGACTGCCAGCAACGGCCAGAAAGAGGCCCGATGCGTGGCAGCGCTCAGCGATGTCTTGCAAGCCTGCGACCGAGTAATAGTCGAGCAACGACGCCCCGGTCTTCGTAAATGTATCGATCAGCAATCCGGCGCATCCCGCGTTGAGCTTTTCGTCGGCAGTCGTCGCGGAACTCAGTATCTCATCCAGGTTCGGAGAATCGGCCGCGACGTGATCCGCATAGGCGACGGCAACCCATCGCAATGACGGCTGGCTTCGGGAAAACATCGCACGGACACGATGCCATGCTGCTTGCCAATTGCTCTCGGATGCCATGCCGCTCAGGCCTAACTTGGCAAACTGAACTGCGGATGGTAACTGAGGAAACTGTTCGCAGGTCAGCCAGTCGCGAAGTTCTCCAAGTGCGACGCTGAGGGGTATCTCTGCGTGATCCTGCTGAATCTGATCGGCGATTGCCTGAATGGATTTCAGGCTCGCCATTCCGAGCGAGCCCTGATCTGGCTCTTTCACGTCGAGAATGTCGGCGCCACCTGTGACGGCGCGCACGGCTTCTTCCACGGAGCGAACGCTGACCAGCAAACGGGAACCCATCGATCGTCGTTCGCCAGGAAAGCGGTATCGGCCTGCAGGCTGAGAAATCACAAAACCACCTTATCTGGGCAAACGCTTGATCTGATCCATTTTTCCGTCGACATCAGCGAGACCATGCTTCTTTAGCTTGCTGAAATAGGTGCTGCGTGCCAGCCCCAGCAAACGGGCAGCGCGTGCTTTATTCCCACCGCTCTTTTCCAGAGCCTCCAGCAACTGACGCCGCTCGATCAACGGATCGTCGTCGCGGATATCGGTCGCAGGACTGAACTCCGATTCATTCCGGAGCGGTATCGCCCGATCAGCCGGTGGATTGGAACTCTGCAAGTCGACGGGCAGATCCGAAACCGTGATCGTTTCCCCTTCGGCAAGTACCACGGCCCGTTCGATCACGTTTTGAAGTTCACGAATATTGCCCGGCCATGGATATCGCAAAAGCAGGTCGATCGCATCGTCTTCGAATTTCGCAATCCTGCGACCTGCTCGAGAAGCGGCTCGCCGCAGAAAAAAGACCGCCAGTTCCAGCACGTCTTCGTAACGTTCTCGCAACGGCGGAAGCGTGACGCTGATCACGTTCAGCCGATAATACAGATCTTCGCGGAACTTTCCTTCAGCGATCAAGCGTTCCAGGTTCTGATGCGTTGCCGCAATCAACCGGACATCGACCTGAATCGTCTGAGTCCCACCGACACGCTCGAATTCTCGCTGCTGAAGAACTCGCAGCAGTTTCACCTGCGTTTCGGCCGAAATATCGCCGATTTCGTCCAGAAACAGGGTTCCACCATTGGCCAGTTCAAATCGGCCTTGTTTATCGCTGTGGGCCCCAGTAAAGGCTCCTTTGACATGCCCAAACAATTCGCTTTCCAGTAGACCTGCCGAGAGAGCTGCACAATGAACTGTGATTAAAGGGCCGTCGCGGCGCGGGCTGTTTTCATGGATTGCCTTCGCCAGCAATTCCTTTCCGGTACCACTTTCGCCGCGCACAAGCACACTCGTTTCACTCGCAGCCACCTTGCGGACCGTGTCCATGATGTGCTCAAGCGCAGGGCTGTGGCCGATGATGGCATCCCGTCGGAATTGTTCTGCAGGAGCGTTCGCCTGATCCGGTCGAGCCACAGAGGCGAGTTCGGCCTGCAGGATCGCAATCTGCTGTCGCTGACGGCTGATCAGGTCCGTCTTCAAGCGAAGATCCTCGTTGAGCTGCGTGATGTCCTGATGGAACTTGGCACAATGGAGTGCGATTCCCGTAATCTGCGCCAGTGCGGCCAGGAAGGTCAGGTCTTCCGCCGAATACATCATTCCACTTTGTTTCGGCCCAAGCACCACAAGCCCGGCCAGCTTGCCATCAATTTCCAGCCCGTGAACCAGATCTGCCTGCCACTGTCGGAGCAGATTTTGGACGGGAGAAACACCTTCGCGCGAAGTCGGGGTCACTCGCTGCAATGTAGGATCGTCAGCCAGTGCCACGGTGAATTCTTCAGGCAGGACCAGTTGCATCGGCAGGCCTGTCGACTGCCCGTCGGCCGCCGTCAACCGAAAGCCATTGGGGCGGCCATCACTCAGGTAAAGTCCGATTCTGCTGGATTGCAACACATCGCGACACGATGCCGAAAGTCGCTCGGAAAGGAACTCGACATCTGTCAGATGACCGACGTCGCGGTGCATCCGCTGCAGTGCTTTATCCAGTTGATACTTCTCGCGAAAGAATCGCCGATCCACAAAGTGCTGCCAGGAATCGCGTAACCAGATCAGCAGGATGACGGCCAGCATCACGATCCCAGCGACAATCCACCCCGGCTGGTCGACCATTGGCATTTTTCCGGCGGCAACTGCCATCGTTCCGACAGAAATGCCAAGAGCAACAAAGCCGGTGGCTCCGTAACTGAGGACGTAATACCACATCCCCTTGCTGATGATCTGATCGATCAGCATCAACTTGTACCGGATGATCCCGATAGCGTATGCCAGCATGAAAACAAGACTGGCGAGAAACATCGGAATTCGAGCCCCACCCAGAGCAAACTCGGTTCTCCAGACAACAGCCAGCAACAAGGCGTAGCCAATGCAAACAGCCGCTCCTACACCGGCCCACATGATCCAGCGAACTTGATTCAGTTCGATCGGATTTCGCGTCGTGAAAAAACTGTGGACCAGCGAACCGATCGTCAGCAGAAAGTAGACAGCAGAAATGGACAGATAGGCATAGACCCCGTAGCGGAGGTAGTTCATCCAGGTCAAAACCAGTTGTGCAGGAATCTGCTGAGACGGTCCTGACAGACTCCAGATCAGCCCTTCGATCCACAGGAAGCAGAGGATTGCGGCAACGGGAATGGAATAAATCAGCCAGTGCACGGTTCGCCGCCAGCTCAGCACTGCTTTGGGTCGTGGATATCCGAGAAAGAAGTGCAGCGTGACCGCTGGAAGCAGAATTCCCGAAATCGCGAATGGCAGTGTCAGCCAGAAACTCCCCGCGATCATGGACCAGTGAAATCCCCCGACGAACGCCCCCAGCGTGGCAGTACACATTGTGAAGAATCGTCGGGCAGACTCGTCGAATGGACGGTTCCAGAAAGCAATTGCACTGACCGAGAAAATCAGCAATTGCAACAGAAACCAGATCAGCGTCACGCCAATCTCTGTCGACGGAACCGATTGCAGCTTGATCGAACAGGTCAGCCGCTCCCCGTCACCATGCTTCAGGTATTCCACCCGCACCCAACGGCCCCCCTCGCTATCCTGGACCAGCGGAGGCAGTCCATCCGCCAACGGATTCCGTTCGTTGTAAAGGCTGGGTGGTGAGACACGATCGCGGAGCTCAAGCTGAGCCCGGGCAAACTCAAGAAAATTTGAAATTGGTCGCCCGTCGAGTGACACGAGCAGGTCGCCAGCTTCGGGAACCGGCCCAATCGACTTCAATCCGGGGGTCTGTCGAATCAGGATTCCGGGCTGGGAAATCGCCCCTAGGTCTGCGGGTGAATCGATCAACAGAAACCGTAAATGCAGGTCCGGCGTGGTCGCGACAATTGCGAGAATCAAAACGCAATAGCCAACCGCGAGGCCTCCCAGCGTTGCCAGAATCCAGCGGATGAATCGCTGATCAGTTTCCATAACTGCTTTCGTGGTTGTGCGAAGCAAAAAGCGCCGAAACGAGCGCCGACACCGTCTTGGAACTCGATTCGGCGCTGAACCCGAGCGCCGCCACATCGTTCCGCGCGGGAAATCCGGTAGCCATCTTGGGGCTTAATCTTGTCAAAGTCAAACGAAAATCGGACTTAATACGATTTTAACGTCGGCGCAGGGGTGTTTTGTCAGCGCCGAACAAGTTTTGGCATGGCGGATGCTGCCACTCACAGCGTCTCGTTCTGTTTCCCACGACAGATTTGAGACGAAATGGACCCAGCCCGAGTCCTCGACGGAAGGTACTTCAACTCGTTTGCGAACTGCGTCTCTTGGAAGCAGCCTGACCCAACCTGCTCCTCGGTTTCAGCCGCCAGTACACCCAATCGCAAACAGAGGCAACTTCCGTCGAGGATTCTTTTTCAAATGCCACGTTGGCGATTCCGGCCGATCGACGACTTCCCACGGTCGTTGGTGTCGCGAATTATGCTTGCAGGACGCTTACGCCCCCACGGATGGGGGCGATTTTTTTTGCCAAACGTCTTGCTCGTAGAATTACCGCTGCAAGTGCCCCAACGTCATGTGGCAAATACTCTTATGCCACCCCTCTGTTTGGTCAAGCCAAGTTTGACTTTCATCGTCAGCATGATCGCTCGATGAATCAGCTTGCCAATCTATCGTAACACTCTTTGTGGTAATGACTTGCAGACACCATGATGCCGACAGCGAGATTGCGTCTTCGACATCGCTGCGCCAGAACAACTCCTTGACATTTCCCTCTGATTTGGCTGTAATCAATGTGTGGTTGATCGCGATTTGCGACCACGACAATTCGGAGAATTCGCTGGGAGCGAGAAACAGGTTCAATTTCTCGCTGAATGATTCCGGATTGGCTTGCGATTAACTGCTAAAACAGGGTGTATTGGGATCGGTAAGACTGAACTTACGCGATCGGAGTTTCTCTCGAACGAAAACTGCCTCACCAAGTTGCCGGTCCTTGCGGAACGGCGCGATGTGTTGAAGTCGTTACGAAAGGTCCTTTGACCGAAACTCACTGAATTTGGTCGGAATTCCGATAAGTCAGGTGATGGCCTGAGGGTGCAGGTGTAAGACTGTGTCTGATGGTTCGTTGCCCGTGAGATATTGCTGTCGCTGGATTTGATGTGGCGGTTGCCAGGTGGGACTGGAAACCGTTGAGCGACAGAAAGGCATGGAATGCCGTTTTTGCGGTGCTGAACTTCGCGAGGATCATGCGCGGAGGGACGCATTCAGGGTCAGGCTATGACGGCTTGTTCCGATTTACCTCGAGTTGTCGTGACTGGTGTGGGAGTTGTCTCGCCCATCGGCATCGGTGCGGATTCCTTCTGGAAACAACTGATCGCCGGAACCTCAGGCATAGACACGCTTTCCGCATTCTCGGCCGGTGGGCTTCCATCAAAGCTCGCGGCAGAAGTTCGTGATTTCGATCCGCTGGAGCACATTTACCAGCGAAAGTTCCTGAAGGTGATGTCCCGGGACATCCAGCTCGGTGTTGCCAGTGCTTCGATGGCGATGAAGGATTCCGGCCTGTCGCGTGGAGCGGTTGATCCAGAGCGACTCGGCGTAGAATTCGGGGCAGGACACATTTCGACAACCCCCGAAGAACTGGCAGATGCCGCTCGCCACATGCACGAGGTTTCGCTCGGCTCCCAGACAGCACAATGGGCAGAAGATGGCCTCGGCCAGATCGCTCCGCTCTGGCTGTTGAAGCAACTTCCCAATATGCCAGCCTGTCATGTTGCCATCGAACACGATGCCCGTGGCCCTAACAACACAATCACCAGTTGCGAATCATCTGCACTGCTGGCATTAGCAGAGGGTGTCCGGGCGATTGAGCGTGGTGCGGCTGACGCCATGATCGTTGGTGCCTGCAGCTCTTACATTCATCCGCTCGAAATTGCTCGACTGAACCTCTACGAAAGCCTTTCGCGTGGTGAGACACCTGCGGAAGCATGCCGCCCGTTTGACCTGCATCGTGACGGCACGGTCGCGGGAGAAGGGGCTGCCACGTTCGTTCTCGAACGCTACGAACATGCGATCAGCCGCGGTGCACCTATTTACTGCGAGATCCTCGGGGTTGGTGCCGGATGCGATGGACGTGATCCTGCCAATCGAACCAGTGGACTCGGGCTGGCCCGCGCCATTCAAAGTGCATTGCGGCAGTCGAATCTGACTCCACGCGACCTGGGCCACATCAACGCTCACGGTAAGGGAACGCGGCGTGATGACATTGCCGAATCCCGCGCTTATCACACGGCGCTCGGAATGGTTGCTGAAACAATTCCCGTCACGGCTCTCAAGAGCTACTTTGGACACTTCGACGCAGGAGCGGGAGCTGTCGAACTGGCCGGAAGTCTGCTGGCGATGCGTCATGGCCAATTGCCAATGACGCTGAACTATCGGACCCCCGATCCGATGTGCCCGTTGAATATCGTCCGCGGCGAACCGTTGACGATCAACAATGGAATTGCGTTGTCCGTCAATCGAACCCGCATGGGTCAGAGCGCGGCAGCCGTGATCCGTGCAATCTGATGGTGTGATTGACCTTCGTTTTGGCAACGGGGATTCCACATCCAGGCGAGCAGCAGCGCCGTAGAGTGACCTGAACGTCCGTCAGTTCACGCGTTGCTCGCATCTGTAAGGCCTTTACGAAACGTCGCTCAGCCCATGGAGCGCTTTCTTCAGAATCTTGACGTCTGGTGCTGGCGTTACAAAGAAAACGTCCACAACTATCCCGGACTGCATTTCACTGCACGGCCGCAGGCGTGTGATGCTCTTCTGACCTGCTTGACGTTACTGCAAGCTGAGGGCAGCGGAAGTTACCGGACTGTGCCGTTGAAATCGCTTTCTCTGCGTGACGAAGCCAAAGTCACTGGCGGACAAGCCTTCGAAGCGTTCACTCGGCTGAGAATTACCGTCTCATCAGCCTCTGATCACCTTCGTCAGATGTCATTTTACGCGGAGGGATCCACTGCGCATTTCGATCTGGCGGAGCGCGGCCTAATACTTCTTCGATCAGGAATCGAAGCGGTGAAACGCGGTGAGGGCGATTATTCGATTTATCCAAGTAAAGACACGAAGCACGGACTCGTTTTGGGTGAACAGGACCATGCCTCAGAACGTCTTTGGTTCTGGCCCTGCTTCGGACACTTTTCGAATTAATGCGGGTCGCACTAATGCGAATCGGCATTGCGGCTGGTGGTCGCTACTTCCATGACGCGCGGTATTCACGGATGGCGTTCGAGACTTGCTCCTCTGTCAAAGCCACGCGCCACGTGACACGTTTGAGCTTTACTCCACAACACGGGCAAAGCACAAGGCGAGTGAAAGCCTCAAGCTGATCATACATGGATTTCTTCGCTACTTGCTTCGCCGTATGCAAAAGTTGATGGGCCAGCTCTGTCGCGTAAAAGCAGTCGCCTTGAGTTTTGACGAGACCGGCAGCAACAAGTCGATTGATGCCACCATAAAGATCGTCGAATGAAGGAATCGTTCGGGCAACAAAGTCGAATGTGTTAATCATTTGTTTGAGATCGCAACTTTCACCGGAACCAAGTACCGCAAATGCAACCCAAAAATCGATGTTTTGGAATTCCGGCGCGACTGCGGACCCTCGCGCGGCTTTGAACGCTGCACGCTGGAGGTACCAGAGTGAACCTCGCTTCTCGACGATGCCCATCGAATGGAGTTGCGAAAGGGCTTCATCTCGCTTTCCGGCGTTGAGGCCACTGCATTGAGTACCTGCGTACGAATCAATCGACGACAATGAGGCACCGCGATATCGGTAGCTGTTGACCGCAGCGGCGACTGCATCGGTAATCGGCAGATCGAATCTATTTGCCATTTTGGGATTGCCTGTTGCCATGTGTCGTCCGAGGCTACTTGCCCGCATCACTTTGAAACGCGAGTGACTTCAAGTCAAGTTGACCTCAATTGGCGATTTCACGTGCCGCGTGGCCGGCATCATTTGCGGAGATCGTGATTGCGCCTGAACGACGATAGAAAGTTTGCTGGCGACACTACTAAACTCGAGCCGGACAGGATTGCCCGGCTTACGGATGACTCCACGCGATGTTTATGGAATCCTGGTTCATGACAAGAAGAAACTCGCTCGACCGACAGGCTGAATCGCTTATGGAACGATTCCAACACCGTTGTCGGACAGTCCCATCAGTTGACGCCAGCGAGCTTCGATGATTGCGGTGTATTCAGGCCCTCGTAAACCATAGTTTCCGAGCGAAAAGCCATCGTTGACTTCAACAAGCAGAGTTTGACCAGTGCTTGTAATGCCCCAGTCCATCCCAAAAGCGATCGGGCGATCTTCGAATGCTGCGACGGCAGCGGAAACTGCATCGGCATCCGGAAATGCCAGCGGATTTCCACGGTAATTGCTGATATTCAGAATCTTGTCCCGCAGAATGAAAGCTCGCCATTCGGACACAAACTCGACAAGCTCCTGGACGAGAACCGGTTCGTCTGCAGAAACCGAAGCAGAAGGGATGAGGTCTCGAAATGCTTTGACGACGGTACCTTTGAAAAGTTTGTGCCAATTCAACGGCTTGATGTGAACCGGTTGAAACTCGGGGGAATCGACGGCTGATCGAATCGTTCCCATGGTGCTTGGCCAATGGCGCCTGCCGATCCATTTGGAGAGGGATGATGGCAAGTCGATATTTGGAGGAGCAGGGCGACCTGCTCGCTCAAGTAATTGCCGAATTGTCCCCACACCGCCTCGCACAATCATCTCATCGGGATTACGAAGCAGATCGTTATCTAATTCGCCTTTTGAAATATCCGCGATCTCAAACCAAATGACTTCATATCCCCTTTGCCCAAACCAGTGAGCCGCCTCTACCATTGGCAGGTAAATCGCGTCACTTTCCCGGACTCGCTGAACGAATGCCTTCACGGCGACCTCTGCAACGTCATACTCGAATTGGAAGACCTGTTCACCGGGCCATCGACCAGGCAGAGATGCAGTGTCAATCCGCGTCTGATGTCGACCGGCACTTCATTCAGGCGCACATGACTTTACTCCTGAAAGTTGATGTGTCGAGGTCAGTTCCAACGAATGGGATTGACCAGTAACCGGATTCTGATATTGCTACCCTCCCGATTCCGACTTCACGCAGTCGGGATGTAACCACTTCGCACAGCAGTTATGTCAAATACGATCAAAATCTCATCGCTGCCCGTTACATGCCCTGTTCCGGCGGTTCGATCGTTACGTTCCAACGTTCAGTGGACACTGCTGGGATATTTCGTTTTCGGCGCCTGCCAATGGCTGATGCTGATGGTGGTGGCTCGTATGGGCTTGCCGGAAATGGTTGGCCAGTTTTCACTTGCGATGGCCGTGACAACACCCGTCATCCTGCTGCTCGGACTTGAACTGCGGACTGTGCAGGCGACGGATCAATCCCATCAATACCCCTTCGGCAACCTGTTTTGCCTGCGAACGGCGACACTCGGCCTGGCGATGATGGTCATCGTCGCGATTACTGTGGCTCGTGGGTACCCCACAGAATCCTCATTGATGATTTTTGTGATGGGGATTGCGAAATGCGTGGAAGCACTCAGTGACCTGTGCCACGGAACTTTGCAGCAGTATGAGCGTCTGGATCAGATGGCGGTCGCCAAAATCCTTCGAGGTGGTTTGTCGGTTGTCACCCTGGCATTCGGCCTTTACGCGTTCCAGTCATTGCTGCTGGCAACAATTGTTCTGGCGGGGATGTGGGTTGCGATTCTTGTTTTCTACGATTGGCCGATCGCGGCCCGATTGCGTCGGGATCACGGCAAATCCTCGGCGATGTCACGCATCCAATTGATTGAAGTCTGGAAGCTTCTCGTTGTTGTGTTCCCGACTGGAATCCTCGCCTGCCAGTCATCTCTGGAGCAGAATCTGCCTCGACTTTGCATTGAGGACCACCTTGGCGGTCGTGAACTGGGGATATTCTCTGCCGTTTCATCGCTGATTGTTGCTGTCACGCTGGTGATCAACGCCGTCCATGCCGCGGTGCTGCCTCGCATTTCCAAGTATCTCGTCGCAGAACAGTGGCGAGCCATGTGGCGCATGTTGCTCAAGCTGAGTTTACTGGGAGCGGTCCTGGGAGGCATCGGGACGGTTGCTGTCGCAGTCTTTGGTCGGTGGTTTCTGGAAATTGCCTTCGGGCCTGAGTATGCCGAGCAATCTTCGTTGCTGGTCGTTCTGATGCTGGGTGCAACCGCACGGTTCGCGACGTTGCCCTTGTCGACGGGGTTTCGGGCCGCTCAACAATTCTGGTTGCTGGCGTTCCTGCAGATGATCTCTCTTGTGATCTCGGTGCCGGTCCTGCTGGTACTCGTCCGCGAATATGGTGGTTTAGGAGCCGCATATTCGACCGTCGTACTCGCACTGCTGTTTGCGGTGATCCAGGTACCAGCCGCCATCTGGTCACTGCGGTCCCCTGCGTCTCGACAGATGGAAAGCGGACAGATCGCTGCGACCGATCTGCCAGACGCCGCATAGTCGTTGCGCTGGTGTGTAGCGCTCCGCGACGGAATCTGACATGTGCCAGATTCTCCTCTTTTTCGATGCACTCAGGTGCGACTACCATGCCGACGTACGGCTCGCGAATTCGCTCCGTCGTTCTGAACAGCCTTCCATGGGTAAGCCAATGCAACGACAAATGACATGGCGATGGATCTTAGTTCCCGCAATGCTGACGGTTACTCTTTGCCTGCCGAACGAATCGCCAGCCCAGTTCGATACAGGCGCGATTAACGTCAAAGATTTGGCGAATACCGATCCGACTCAGCCAAAATCGGCGGCTGGCGACGGAAAAACCGATGACACCGCGGCAATTCAAGCGGGGGCCGATCTTGCCAAGGCTCGCAGTTACGTGCTGAAGCCGGACGGCGGATCGTACCTGGGGTCATCAACAACGCTCTACTTTCCCGCAGGCCACTATCTGATCACTGATGAAATCAAATTAGGTCCGTACACGAACATCGTCAGTGACTCGCGAGCGATCATCGAGCAGAAGACCGCAGGGAAAAGCTGCTTCGTTTTCAACAATTGCTACACGATCTCGATTCGTGGGCTCCGATTTCTGCGTGGCAAACACCAGATCTGGATGGATAACAAGAATGTTGATTCAACGGTGCTGGATATCTCGGAGTGCGAATTTCAGTTGTCGAGTGATTACGCGATCGCGACCCAGGGGACAGCCAGTCCCACCGATCCACACATGTCCGCAAACCTGATGATCAACAAGTGCAAGTTCATCCGCCCGCGAAAAGTCTTGCGCAACGTCTGTGACTACGCGATTGTTCGAGATTCTTGGGTTACCGTTGGGTTTGAAAACTTTGATCGCGATTCCGCAGCCTTCATGAACACCTCGGGTGTATTGATGTTGGACAACATGATTGGTGTTCCGGTTTTTGGTTCCATCGACGCCGAGGGGCGTCAGAGTCTGGATACCAAAGGTGTTGATCGAGTCCGATGGATCGACAACTACGGTTCAGTGCTGGCTCAGAAAAGCAGGTTTGGCGGAGAGTTCGGCGGCATTCCGATCGTCCATCATTTTGGACTGCCCGACACGAAGTATCCCAAAATGGGGCAGACCATTCTGATCGAGAACTCGTGGATCTGTGCCGGGCCACGGATTCGCAAGGACTCCGCCGTCGTCACACTTCGCGACGGGATTCCTCAGCTATTGCGGATCATCGGAAACAGCAATCTGGTCGACGGAACCCTGATTCTGAATGAAGCCCCTGCCCTACCAGCGTTTCTGAAAGCAAACCCGGAAATGAAAGAACGCATTCAAATCGAAATCCATTCGAACATGACCTGGCCAGCGACGATGCCGATACCGGTAGAACTGCGACCGTTTCAGATTCCCAAAGGGAAATCCTGATTGTGAACCGTTGATTCGGTGAGACTGAAGCCCTTTTTCGCCGTGTTGACGGCGTTCCAGAGGGGGCCACGCCCTTAGCGCCCTTGGCGTCGCGCTTCCGACGAACCAGCCACGCATACGAACCGACGTTTAGTTGTTATCACCGAAATCGCTTTCTCGAGAAGGATGGCACTCGCCAGTGGTTTGTCGATGTCATCGACGAAGCCCGTTCGAGGCTGCGATTTGATCTCTGGGCTTGGTTTGTGATGCCAGAACATGTCCATCTTTTGGCCGTGCGCCCACGGACTGGGAATGGTCCAGTGCCAGGTGGTATGCCGGTATGGACAATACGTTGGGCGCCGGGCGATGAACGCGGTTAGACGACCTGAATCAGAGGGCGTGCCACCCGCCCCGCGGAGCTTGTTGAACTCGATGATCACATCAGTGACGATACTTTTGCAAAGTCCGCTGCCGAAAAGCTGCTGAATCTGATCAGGAAGTGATAGAATTCCATTCCGGCGAGACAGATGCTTCAGACATCAGAAGATGTTGTTGGGAACCTTGGAGAATTGATCGTGGAAAAGACCGCCAGCAATCTGGTTGACGAAATCAAGAAGCTTTCGCGCCAGGATCAGGAAGCTATCATCGTCGAAGTTCTCGACACCCTGAATGAAGAAGGCGAAGAGATTGACGACGAAGAACTGCTTCGCGAACTCCAACGCCGTGAAGCTGAGGGCATGGAGGGTTCAGTCTCCTGGTCAGTCCTTCGCGACATGCCTTAGGAGAGAAGCGAAGTGGATGTTTGTTTCCAGAATTCAGCAATTCGCGATTATCAGTTGGCACGCCACTGACTCACGTTAATCCGCGAGCGTGGAGTATTTTCTGTATTCATCCCATTCGTCAATATGCCACTGTGCGTTACACCATTGTCCGCCGCGCTGAGCATCTGGAAAGTACTGCAAACTCACGCAAGCATTCTTGGGCTGTTCAACGCGAACTCCATCTACGTACAGAAACAACGTCGTGAGAATATTAATCCCCGGAGGGTTCTCCGGAGCCGCACCGCAAATGATCCCGCCCAGTTTAATATTAAGTCCAGATGTGAGTGTCGCAACGAATTCGGCAACAGTAACAATTGGCGACTCCTGCTTGACGCGCAACTCGCATTTCAAGAAATCAGCTAGCCTTCCAGTGGCGTATCGAATTGTTTTGTCGTACAACGCCTCCCCTAGCGCCTCGGCGTTACCACAAGTTGCAATAAGGTGTTCGATTTCTGGGGCGTAATCCACTATGCGTTACCCTCTTTGACGGCCTTTCGGAATCGTTGCTGTGATGGATCCGCGCATCACTAAACACTCCGATGTCGTCCAACACCGCAGGCGTCGCGCACTCGCTGAAGAACTTCCTGACCTTTGGCTCGTGCTTTCTGGGCTCCGGCCTGCAGAACTTCTTCGACGTAGCCAGGGTTTGCAGCCAGTTCAATGCGGCGTGTGCGAGCCTGTGAGAAATAGCTCATCGCTGCATCAAATACCGCTTGCTTGGCTTCGCCGTAGCCCATGCCACCTGCTCGATACCGGTCGGCCAGAGCCGACTGCTGTTCGGCAGATGCAAACAGTTTGAACAGGGCAAAGACAGAACACGTTTCTGGATTCTTGGGAGCTTCCATCGG
The DNA here is from genome assembly GCA_963977965.1 of uncultured Schlesneria sp. GTDB lineage: Bacteria > Planctomycetota > Planctomycetia > Planctomycetales > Planctomycetaceae > Schlesneria. The sequence continues at coordinate 10,350 of CAXBSB010000053.1, read as the reverse complement.
CGTTGAGTCTGTCTTGATCGACATGATCTTCTTTCGCAGAGGCTTGTCTGCTTCGAAAATCTCGATCGTGTTCCCGTAACTCTTAGACATCTTTTCGCCATCGGTCCCGGGGACCTTCGCTCCTTCTTCCAGGACGCGTGCGTTTGGAAGATGAAGGAACTCGCCGCCATAGATCGAGTTAAACCGCTGAGCAATGTCGCGGGTCACTTCCAGATGCTGGATCTGGTCCGCACCGACTGGAACCACATCACTGTCATACAGAAGAATGTCGGCTGCCATCAGCACGGGGTACGTGAACAGCCCTGCGTCCGGGGAAATTCCTTTCGCAACTTTGTCCTTGTACGAGTGGCACTTCTCCAGCAGGCTGAATTGCGTCACGGTCATCAGCAACCACATCAGCTCCGTCACCTCGGGAACATCGGATTGCCGAAACAGTGTCGCCTGTTCGGGGTTTAATCCCAGGGCCAGCAGATCAATCGCGGCATCCCACGTATTCTGTTCCAGAACTTTACGATCACGAACACTGGTCAGAGCGTGCAGATCCGCAATGAAATAGAAGGACTGCTCGTTGTTTTGCAGAGCGATGTACTGCTGGATCGCACCGAAGTAGTTCCCCCAATGGAACCGACCTGTGGGCTGAATACCGGAAAGAACTCGCATGACTCACCAGGGATGTTTGGAACCAGAGATTTCAGAAAATTGAACCGAAGACAAAGTTGTGACGGACATGTCACCGCAAACTCAATGGGCCGATGAATTTGGCAACGCACATGCCTGGGCGGCCATGAGTGACACGGTGGAAGGCTGAATTGTTCGGACCAGATCGCTGACCGACTGGCACCCTTCTTCGACGAGGATCGCTTCCAGTTGATCGACCAGAGAAGTTGCCAGGGTGGGATTGTAGAAATTCGCGGTTCCGATCTGGATGGCGGATGCTCCACAGATCAGAAAATCCATGACATCATCGATCGATTGAATTCCACCGATTCCGATGATCGGTGTCTTAACAGCATGAGCCACCTGCCAGACAATCCGCAAGGCCAGCGGTTTGATAGCCGGGCCGCTTAATCCACCAATTCCATTGCCCAGCACTGGTTTGCGTTTCCGCCAGTTGACGACCAGTCCTTGAAACGTATTGACCAGCGACAAGGCATCGGCTCCTGCTTCGCTGGCGGCCTGAGCAATTTCAACAACACTGGTGACGTTGGGAGTCAGCTTGGCGATGACGGGCAGCCTGCAGGCATCTCGAACGGCCGACACAACTTCGGCGGTCATCTTCGGATTCGTACCATAGTCGACGCCGCCGCTGACATTGGGACACGAAATATTCAGTTCCAGCCCGGCCAGATTGGGGAAGGCATCGAGCTTTTCGGCCATCTGGACGAATTCGGCGGTATTCTTGCCCGCGATGTTGGCGATGATCGCCGTTCCCATGCCAAGCAGGCCTTGCAGGTGTTTCGCGATGAAGGCATCAAGGCCATCGTTGTCGAGACCGATTGAATTCAGTAGTCCAGACGAAGTTTCGACAGTTCTCGGTGGAGGATTTCCGGGCCGAGGCATCGGTGTCACGGTTTTGGGGATGATTCCGCCGAGCTTCGCAAAGTCTGCGTAAGCCACCATTTCCCGCGCGTAACCGAAGGTTCCCGAAGCAACGAGGATCGGGTTCTTGAGATGCAGGCGATTGAGAGAGACATCAAGACGAGGCACGGCGGTACTTTCGCGAACGACCGCTCGGCAAGACTGGATTCCCGTACTCAGCCCCTGTGGCCGGTTTCGGACCTTACGATCGCTGTCGTCATGGTATCGGTGGTGTGACCGTCCGACAACAACGGAGCGAGAGAGAACTACTCCGCGTCGAAATTGCAGGAGTCAGCAGCGGGAAGCAACCACGGCAATCCTCACGCCTGCTGACACAGCAGGGGGAATTCAGGCCTCTGCTCGAAGAGACGCTGCAACGATTGCGCTGTAAGTCCATGCGTCGTACTCGCCCGCGGATTGCGGGCGAGTGACCTGCGGCGTGAAATCAGATGACGCCGCCATGGGTACGATAGGGAGTCGCAACGTCGGGCATATCAAGGCCCCACATGCGTTCCCAGATTTCAGGGATATGTCGATAGCTTTCGGATTGGAAAATCAGTTGGCGAGCCCGCACATCCGGTGACGACGAGAAGATCGGAATGATGCAGCCAAGCTGCGTGACGCAACTCAGCAACAGGAACAATCCGACGTAAAACCGATTCCGCATGATGGCCTCCATGCCAACGACAAGATCGCGGTGATCCGTCCTGATTCTCAAAACACTCGCATCCGAGCTACTGATTCGAGGTTCCGGCTGTATCAGGATTGCTCGTTACTTCTGCACTGGGAGGCACATCAGCAACGACAGCAGATTGTTCGTTCTGCTGAGCAGCAGCGCGAGCTGCCGCTTCTTCCATCTGCCGAACCTTTTCTTCCATTTCCTTACCGGGCTTGAAAGTGACCACAAACTTCTCTGGCACAAATACCTTATCGCCAGTTCGAGGATTGCGAGCCTTTCGAGCCGCCCGTTTCTTTACTTCAAAAACACCAAAGTTTCGCAGTTCGATGCGACCGTCTTCCACCAGTGTCTTCACAATGGCGTCAAACGTCTTCTGGACGATTTCCTTTGTCTTGAGCTGAGTCAGCCCAATAGCGTCAGAAATGTCTTTTACGATTTCTTTCTTGGTCACGAATGGAGTCCCCCGATCTGAGTCGATTTCTTCGACAGAGTTCTGTGATCACCGAGAGTCTCAACTGTAGTCCCAAAAAAGAGTTAATGTCAAGTCGTTCGCCGCAATTCCTTTTTGAAGTCGTTCGAAATCCTATTCGTACCTACCAGCCACGAATACAATCAGAACGGCTGCTGGATGAGTTATCGGCACGTCACAACCGAAATCTTCAGAAAATCCGGCCCATCCGGAAATCTTGCCATAATCGCTCCCACTGGATCGATTTCGTTGGCGAGCCGTCCGGAATGCGCAGAGATTCACCGTCAGATCACCAGTCGCTAAATATCCACAACCTCTGACTGAGAATGGATTTCCGAAATAGTGTACAGGCGTCCTTGCCCGGCACCGGGGCAGGCAACCTGAGTCCGTTTCCACGCAGCTTCACTCGCCAGATTCGAATTCCAGAATGGCCATGTCTGACATTGTGCCGGTCGGACTGGGTAAACTGAGCACTTTCGGGTCTGTGGATCCAGAAACGTACAGTCCCCGTTTGGAAATTCTCGCAGAGATGTTCGGCCACCTACGTAACGCAGGTGATGCATCTGCATCTCGCCCAGACTGACTCCTTTGTATTCGGCGATCTGACGGATTTCGTCCGTGTTCAACCAGACAAAACCCGGTCCGCCAGAACAGCAATCGCCGCACTGAGTACAGGTAAATCGCAATCCGTCTTTGTACCAGGGACCTTCATCCATCGTGCCGTTCTCCGCGTGAAAAAGTTCCATTCAAGATTAGGGAACTGTTTTCGGATCCGCAACCAGCCGCTTTCATGCATGCAATCTTCTGAATGCGATTCGTCAACTTCACGAAGCAAAGGCTACCGGACTTGAACCATTGAGATCCGTCGCGCCACAACTGTGAATTGTTGAGGGGTGCCGGTATCATCCAGCCAGATTATCCCGACAGTCTGAATCGGCTGTCTGCCTACAGTAATTCCTCGCGTCAAAAGTACTCTCTCCATGTCGAATGTGAACTACAAGTCCGCCGGAGTTGATCTGGAACTTTACGATGAATCGATGCGGCGGCTTCCGTCGCTGATGCAGCGGACACACACTTCCCGCGTCATTCCTCTGGCAGATGCCTTCGCCGGTTTGATGCGACTGAACCACAGCAGCCGTCCCGGAGTTTCCAGCTACGAAGATCCGGTGCTGGTTTCCGGCACAGATGGGGTGGGCACGAAACTCAAAGTTGCCCAATTGGTCAACCGGTTTGATACTGTCGGCATCGACCTTGTCGCCATGTCCGTGAACGACGTGCTGTGCATGGGGGCAGAGCCGTTGTTATTCCTGGACTATCTGGCAATGTCCAAAGATGACCCGGATCTTTGCGAAGCACTCGTCAAAGGGGTCAGTGATGGCTGTGTTGAATGTGGAGCATCACTTCTGGGTGGCGAAACCGCCATCATGCCGGACATTTACGCGCCAGGCGATTTCGACATGGCAGGGTTCTGTGTCGGCGTGGCGGAACGCTCACAGTTGATCGATGGCAAGGCCATTCGCCCCGGCGATGTCGTGATTGGTGTCCCTTCCAGCGGTTTCCACTCGAATGGTTACAGCCTGATTCGTCGCGTCGTCTTCGGACTGGCGGGCCTGAAGGTCGACAGCGTCGTCGCTGAACTGGGTCGTTCCGTCGGCGAGTTACTTCTGGAACCCACGCGCCTCTACCCGAAATTGATCCTCGGAGTTCTGAAGGCGCACCATCCGAATTCCGTGGTGTCAGGCCTGGCGCACATTACGGGCGGAGGTCTGAAAGACAATATCGAACGATTCCTGCCGGATGATTGTCGGCTGAAAATCGATCGATCCGCCTGGCAGGTTCCTGCACTGTTCACATGGCTGCAGGGTCTGGGTGGAATCGATCGAGACGAAATGTACCACGTCTTCAACATGGGAATCGGATTCACATTGATTGTTCGACCTCAGTTTGCGGATGCAGTTCAGGGCGAACTCCTCCGGGCGGGCAGCGCAAGCTGGGTCATCGGTGAAATCGTAGCGGGATCGCGCGGGGTCGATTACGTGAATTGAAGGTGAGATATGGCAGGATTCATGACGGAAGAACTCAGCCACCGACTCAACTGGCTGCGCGACGAGCAATCTCGCACGAACGCAAGCGTTGAAACACGACTCAAAGAGCTCGAAGCGGACAACAAAGAAATCCGCAACCGGCTGACCGTTTTGACGCGATTGCTGATCAGCAAGCAGATTGCGACCGCCGAAGAAATCGCCGCAGCTCTGACGGCCATCGCAACCCCTGCGGTCCCGAACGACGAGACCGTCGGGGCCTGAAGTCTACAAACGACGACGATTCAATTCGTCATGCAATCCACTTGTCGATGACCTTTCCGGCGACGTCTGTCAGACGGAAGTCACGGCCCTGGTTGCGGTGGGTCAGTTTCAAGTGATCCAGGCCGAACAGTTTCAACATGGTCGCATGGAAGTCGTTCACGTGCACGGGATCTCGGGCGACGCCCCATCCGATGTCATCAGACTCTCCATAGACCTGTCCCCCCTTGATTCCCCCACCCGCCATCCACAAGGTGAAGGAATAGGGGTGATGGTCACGCCCCGTATTGGGGTCTCGATTCTGGCGATTTTCCCCCAGCGGAGTTCGCCCGAATTCTGCTCCCCAGACAACCAAGGTACTTTCCAGCAGGCCTCGCTGCTTCAGGTCTTTCAGCAGAGCCGCGATGGGCTGGTCAACGACCCACGAGTTGTACCGCAGGTCGGCATCCAGACTGCTGTGCTGATCCCAGGCTTCGTAGATGATGTTTACGAACCGGACGCCTCGCTCGACCATGCGACGTGCGAGCAAACAGTTGCGCGAGAATGACAGATGTGCGTTATCGACGTTACCTCGACCTGTCGCCTGCGGGTGCTGAGCCCGATTGACTCCATAAGCATCGAGCGTTGTCGAGGTCTCGCCCCCGAGATCAATCAACTCTGGAGCCGCAGACTGCATTCGAAATGCCAGTTCGTAACTGGCGATTCGGCTGGCAATCTCGGGATCGTGCATTTCCCCCAGTCGGCCTTCGTTCAGCGACTTCAGTGCATCGAGACCTCGTCGTTGAAGTTCTGGTGGAAGACCTTCGGGATTGGTGAGATTCAAAACCGGTTCACCTTTGTTTCGAAAGAGAACCCCTGAATAGTGCGATGGCAGGAAACCACTCGACCAGAGTGAGGCACCGCCGCTGGAACCACGACCGCTGGTCAAGACCACGTAACCCGGCAGGTTCTGGGATTCAGTCCCCAGACCGTAAGTCAGCCAGCTTCCCATTGTCGGAAGGCCGAACGTTGCACGGCCGCATGACAGGAGCAGTTGGCCGGGATGATGATTGAATTGTTCCGAGTGCATCGACCGGATCATCAGGATATCGTCGGCGCAGGTTGCGATATTCGGAAGAAAATCGGAAAAGTCCATCCCGCATTCGCCATGCTTTGACCACTTGCGGGGCGAACCAAGCAGCACTGCCGTATCCTTCTTAATGAAGGCAAACCGGACCTTTTCCAGCATTTCTTTTGGAAGGGGCTTTCCATCCAGTTCGTTTAATTTTGGCTTCGGATCAAATAGATCGAGATGCGATGGAGCCCCCGCCTGAAACAGGAAAATGCAACTTTTGGCCTTCGGCGCGAAGTGCGGCGGCTTGATGGCGAGTGGATTTGCCGCAGCCGGAGTGGAACCTGCAAATGCCGTCCGCGGTGAAATTACGCCGTCACCCGTCAACATTTCTCCGAGGGCTGCCAGACCGAGTCCACTGGCGGTGGACGTCAAAAAATTGCGTCGAGTTTGTGCAACATAGAATTCGTGGGGTGTCATGGGTACTTCCGAATTCAGGATCAGGTCTTGGGACGGTAAGCATGAAACAAACGTACACGGGTTGTCATTCTCGAGTGATGAACTCATCGAGGTTGATCAGGATTCGGGCAGTCGCAATCCATGCAGCGTTCTCATCAGCCGACACTGCCGGGGCGGCATCCGCAGCAACGAGTTGTCGAGCCTGGTCTGGATGCGTGCGATACCATTCGCGAGCAGACTTGAGCAGTTCCGCCAATGCATTTAATTCAGAATCACGAGGTGGGCGAGCCACACTGAGCCGAATGGCATTGGAAAGACGGGTCCGGTCATCAGAAGCTGCAGTGGTCAACAGTCGTCTGGCAAATGCCCGCGATGTCTCGGAAAACGTCTCATTATTCAATGAGGTCAGGGCCTGCAGCGGTGTGTTCGATGTGCGCCGTTCGACACACGTGAGGTTGGCGTCTGGACAATCGAACATCGTCAAGTTCGGATGGGGTGCCGTTCGCTTGAAGAAGGTATACATCCCTCGACGGTAACGGTCTTCCCCTTTGGAAGGTTCCCAGCGGAAGTTTCCCGCGTAACTCAATTCGGCAATCCCCGGAGGAAGAGGCGGAAAGACGCTAGGGCCACCAATTTTCGTAGACAACAACCCGGCAACTTCGAGGCTGATGTCACGAACGATCTCGCCCTCGACTCGCAGTCGATTCTGTCTTGCTAACCACTGGTTTTGAGGATCAACGTCTCGCAGTTCCTCACGATGCTGCGAAGACTGACGATACGTTGCCGACATGACGATCCGCTTGATCAACGACTTGCGGGACCACGGAGTCCCGGGCGCGTACTTCCCCGTTCCTGCTGAAACTGATCCGGCAGGCTTCAGACCGATGAACTCAGCCGCGAGCCAATCGAGCAGTTCTGGATGTGTGGGCGGATCGCCACGAACGCCAAAATCATTCGGGGTGCGAACGATTCCCGCACCAAACAACTGCCGCCAGACGTGATTCACTGTGACTCGTGGCGGCAGCGGGTTATCCGTCGAAACCAGCCAGCGTGCCAGGTCCAGGCGATCTGCCATTTGCGACGATTCGCGAGCCTTAAACGCCGGGAGTGTTTCCATCGCTGCGGGCTGAACTTCCAGATCCTTGAGCGGCTCAAGAAACTCACCACGTTTCAAGACAAACGTCTTGCGGGGGTTCTGCGTGCGCTGTCCGATCACTCGGACCGAGATTTCAGGCTTCGGTGGTTCCTTCTTCTTGATGTCATCCAGTTTGGCCAGTAATTCCTTGGTCGGGCTGTGCAGGCTGCTGAAGTAGTTGAGCAATTGCTCACGCTGCATATCGTTGCGTTGATCCGGGGCCAGGACCACGATCTTGGTGATGTTTTCAGGCAGACTCGTCCCTGGTTCGATCCCGGATTGCAGCGTGATCTTGAATCGGCCAATCGTGTGTTGAGTTCCATACTGTTGACTGAGACGGACCCGAACATAAACGGGGTCATTCGACTTAAACGGTTCCTTCAAGCCGAAGACCGCCCAGTGAGGTTTGCCAAAATGAGGAGCAATCGCCCAGCCGGTTTCGTTATTCCCGTCAATCACGTCTTTGGCCGCCCACGGTTTGTCGCCCTGTTCGAAGTCAGCCTTGGCACCACTGAACTCAAAACGCCGGGCATCGGTGAATTCCGCTGAAGTCGAGACTTCAGCAGTCATCTCTGACAACACAAAGTTTCCGTGTGCCACTCGCCCAGGCCCGTTGGCGGGAAGCGACGGGTCTGGCAAAACATCCAGTCGAAGCGAGTTGATTTCAAAAGCGGAGAGGCGACCGGTGATGGTGTAGATGACTCGATCAGGGTTGCCGCCGCCGACAAGTGTCGAACCATCTTTCTGCTGTTGGAACGTTGCTTCCGAGTCACTGGTGACTCGCAATTCCTCGAAAAGATATGGCTTGATGGGGCTGGCTGCAGCAACCATCTGCTCTTTGCGAACCTTTTCTTCCCAGGTAATAAAAGCAGGTGTCTGCCGGGATTGTTCCGCCTGCAAATCAGCCAGAGCGGCAGCGATCTGAGCATCATGTGCTGCCTTCACAGGGCCATACGCCGCGACCTCTGCTGGCGTCTTGGGGATGACGATTGATTGTTCGTCGCCGTTATTGAAGACGGCAAAGAACTGGTAATACTCTCGTTGAGTAATGGCATCGTATTTGTGTGAATGGCACCGAGCACAGCCCACAGTCAATCCGAGCCAGACCGCTCCTGTCGTCTCGGTCCGGTCAAAGCAGGCTTCATTCCGGAACTGCTCCTGGTCCGTTCCCCCTTCGGTGTTCGTCAGTGTCTGACGATGAAACGCCGTCGCCAATCGCTGGTCCGAATTCGCGTTAGGAAGGAGATCACCCGCCAGTTGTTCAATCGTAAATTGATCGAAGGGAACATCGGCATTGATGGCATTGATCACCCAGTCGCGCCAGCGGTATGCGTCAGGCCGAGGATTATCTTTCTCGTAGCCATCAGAGTCGGCATAACGAGCCATATCGAGCCAGTGACGGCCCCAGCGTTCACCGAAATGAGGCGAGTCGAGCAGGCGATCGACCAGTTCTTCGTACGCGGTCGGTCGATTGTCCTGAACGAACGCGTCGACTTCGGGAACCGGCGGCAGCAGGCCGAGTAGATCGAGATAAAGTCGGCGAATCAAAGTGTACCGGTCGGCTGCCAGTGACGGGGCGATCCCTCGTTGCTCGAGTTTCGCGAGTACAAACTGGTCGATCGGATTGAGTCCCCAGTCGACTCGCTTCGTTGTCGGAGGAGGTCCGTTTCGAAGCGGTTGGTACGCCCAGTGAGTATTCTTTGCGACGACGCCATTTTCTTCCTGCGTCCAGACGCAACCTTGATCGATCCATGCTCGCAGAATGCCGACCGCAACCGCGGGCAAGTGGTCACCTTCTGGAGGCATGACGCTCTTAGGATCCGTTGCAGCGACGTAATGAATCAAGCGGCTCTCGGCACTTTTTCCGACAACGACCGCTTTGCCGAGATCACCACCACGCAACAGCCCTTCGCGCGAATCGAGTCGCAGACCCGATTCATGCTTCAGATCGCCGTGACACGACAGGCAATGCTGTTTCAGGATCGGCTTCACATCTTTCGTGTAATCGATCTTCTTGTCAGCGGGGGCAGGAAGTTCCCCGCGGACAGTTGTCATGATTCCGAGAATGACCAGAAACATCAGTGTGGAAACACGAATCTGCATGATCAAAACGCCTTGTCTGGCTATCGACCTGTCGGAAACCGCAGCCTGTAAGATATCACTTCAGACCACTGGTGTCCGCTGTTCGGACGATCGAAATCGGGTGTGCATCCAAAAACAGGGTAGATTATGTGATTGTGGATGGATACCAGTAGCTCTGCCAAAGTGGGTAGTCACTTTTGAAGAGTGGCAGATGGAAATGGTACCGGGTGGTTTCCATCGCATTCCGGCTCATTTGAGGCGTTGTCCAACGACCGTCTTGCGTACAGATTCGATTTCTCCGGAACCAATTTCCCACCGGTGTTCCACATCTGCCGGGGAATCAGTGCGATGCAGATTACTCCCAAGTAACCGCAGAGTTGGCGGTGACTCTTTTGAACCGCGAGTGAGGCACGAATCAGGTCCGTTCGCTGCCGTTCGTCGACTAATGCGACTCCGCCTTCATGCTCGAGGAGATGTCGCCAGTGCGAGGCCTGTTCCTCGGCAATGTGAGGGTCCGCTCCCTCCTTCGTGCTCTCCGTGTGCTTCGTGGTCAACAGATTCTTGCGAAGGACGAGTGATCTACCACGAAGCACA
>CAXBSB010000052.1:0-35318 GCA_963977965.1 uncultured Schlesneria sp. | reverse complement strand
ACACTCTTTCCCTACACGACGCTCTTCCGATCTCAGGGCGATCTTCGGGCGTGACGGATGCGCCAGTGAATGGTATTCTAAAGAACACGTGCGCGTTCGTCCCCGTGCGGGAGAAAATCTTAATGTTTGATCATCAGCTTCGCGACCAGTTAGCGTCAGTAGGGTATCGTCTCGGTCGGCTCTGGCTGTGGAAGCGGCTGACATGGTGCTGGATTGCCTGCACCATACTTGTTATTGCCTTATTCTGGGCATTCCCTCAGTCGGCACTGGCAATCGGTTCGGTTGCGGTCGCATCTGCGTTGACGGCTATTCTTCTCTGGGCCAGGTCAAAGTCGCTGTCGATGTCCCGAGCTGAAATTGCTCGCACCGTTGAGCAGGCGTTTCCAGATCTCAATTCGCGGCTTCTGGCAGCCCTCGAACAGAGCCCCGATATGACTTCGGGGCGATGGAATGTCCTGCAGCGACAGGTGATTTCTGAGGCGGTCCATCATTCCCGGATTAACGACTGGATGGAAGCTGTTCCTGCGAAACGGATGCGAGGCGCGTTTCTGCGTCAGACGATTGCTTTTGTCGGATTTCTGATTGTCTGCGGATATGTCTGGCCGGTCGCGGCTCAACGAAATCTTCAGATCACCCAGCCAGGCGCCGCTAAGCCGAATCCGCAATCTTCGTCAGATCTTCCTGAAATTGAACCGGGAACGGTTGAACTGGAACGCGGCAGCAATCTGCTGGTGCTGGCGCGATTCCCCAATCAACCCCCAGCCAATGTAGTTCTGGCGTGGCGTCCGGGCAGCGGAGAAGAGGTGACTCTTCCGCTGACAAAAAGTCTGGACGATCCTGTATTTGCTGGGCAGTTGCCGCGAGTTTCTCAAGACCTGACCTATCGAGTCGATTACGATGGCCATCAGTCCGCAGAATACAAAGTTACTGTCTATGACCTTCCCGCACTGGTTCGGTCAGATTTGCAACTGACCTTCCCCAGCTACACGGGACTTGGGGCGAAGCGACTGGAAGATGCGTTCGTTGCAACCGTGGTGGAAGAAACGTCGATTGGAATCACATGCCGGTTGAACAAGCCTGTTGCGCTGGCAAAACTTGTGGATAAGGACGGAACCTCGATTCCACTGGTTGTGGATCCTGCCAATCCGCTGATCTACTTGGCCGAATTCACTCCGAAACGAAATCATCGTCTGGAACTGAAGCTGTTCGACGCTGCAGGACGCCAGAATCGCGATCCCGAAGAATTCCGATTTGAAGTCAAACCGAACACGCCACCTGAAATCAAACTGGCATTTCCGGCTCAGGACGTCAAAGTGTCGCCTCTGGAAGAGATGCTGATTGAAGCAACAGCCTGGGACGATTTTGGAATTTTGAATGCCGGAATTGTCGTCACGATTCCGGGAAGGTCACCGATCGACGTTCCCCTGGGAAAATCGCTCAAGGGGGGAGAACACCACAAGCTTTCAGCGCTGCAGCGTCTGGAAGACTTGAAAGTGGATCCCGATGAACTCGTTTCGTACTACATTTTTGCCGAAGATCACGGACCGGATGGTCAGGTACGTCGAGTTTCCAGTGATCTGTACTTTGCAGAAGTTCGCCCCTTCGAAGAGATCTTCCGACAGTTGGAAGGCCCGCCCGGCGGCAAGTCGCAGTCGTCCGGCAGCCAGCAACAGAAGAATCCGATGGATCAGTTGATCGAACTGCAAAAGCAGATCGTCACAGCGACATGGAAACTGGCTCGACCACCTCAGCCGGGCTTCGACGCCAAAATCAGCGAGAGCCTGAAGATCATTCAGGAAAGCCAGAAGAAGGGAATTGAACAACTGGAATCGCTCAAAGAGCGAATCACCAATCCTTCCCTGGTCCCCATTTTGTCCGTCATTGGTGAACGGATGACCGACGCGGACAAATCGCTTGGCGAAGCGATTGCTGATTTCAGCATGTTGCCACTGGGAGCCGCTTCAGTCGCCGAGCAGGGAGCCTATCAGGGGCTGTTAAAGCTGCGGGCGAAAGAGCATCTGATGATGAAGAGTCAGCAGAGTGGAAGTGGGTCCAGTGGCAGTTCCAGCGTCTCTCAAGAGCAGATGGCCCAACTGGAACTCGACAACAAGCAGAATCGTTACGAACTGCAGCGATCTGCTCAAAAGCAGGCTGATTCTTCGCAGCGTGAGGAACTCGCCGTCCTCGACCGATTGAAAGAACTCGCCCGGCGGCAGCAGGGAATCAATGAAAAACTGAAAGAACTGGAAGCGGAACTACGGACGGCCAAGACCGAAGCCGAACGCGAGGAACTCGAACGACAATTGAAGCGATTACGCGACGATCAGCAGCAGTTGCTCCATGATGCTGACGAAGCACAAAACAAAATGGTCCAGTCGACTCAGCAGGCCAAGATGAACGAGGCTCGCGAACAATTGGAGCAGACTCGACAGCGGATGGTCGAAACCGCTGAAAAACTGCGTGAAGGACAGTTGTCTCAGGCGTTGAACGCGGGAACGCGAGCCGAACGGGAACTGCAGCAGTTACAGGAGGATTTCCGTAAGCAGACGGCTGGTCGGTTTGCTGACGCATTGCGATCGATGCGTGATTCCGCGCGACAGATTGCGGAGCGCGAAGAACAACTGGCAGAGCAGTTGAAAGGGGTTCAGGACGAATCCAAGCATTCATTGCGACAGGCGAAAAACCGCCAGAACCTGGAAGCGGAATTCAACGAGCAGCGTCGACAGACAGCCGAACTGGTCGACGATGCAAAGCAAGTGGTTGAACAAGCGGAGCAGGCGGAGCCTCTACTGGCCAAACAGCTTTACGACACAGTCCGGTCGACTCGCGAAACAAAAATGGATCAGGCTCTTGATGCCACAGCGAAACTGTTGAAGGGTGGTTTCCTTCCCGAAGCACAGGAAGCTGAAGCACAGGCACGCGAAGGGATCAATCGCCTGAAGCAAGGTATTGAAAAGGCGACGGAATCCGTACTTGGCGATGAGGTCGAATCGCTCAAACGCGCCCGCGAGGAACTGGCTCAGTTATCAAAGTCGCTCGAAGACGAAATTGCTGCGCAACAAAAGGCAGGCAAGGACGGTGAAGGTCAGGGTCAGCCGGGACAGGGGCAGCCGGGACAGGGTCAGCCAGGACAAGGGCAGCCAGGGCAATCAGGTCGCCGTCCGGGTTTGCGTGGGCAAGGTTCACAGGGTGGGCAGCCAAGTCCAGGTTCGCCGGAATCTTCCAGTGAACAAGGCGGGATGGGTGGTGGTCCGGGTGGGCAAGGGTCGCCTGGGCCATTGACAGGTGGGGACTTCAGCGACTGGAACGAACGACTGCGTGATGTTGAGTCGATGGTCAGCGATCCCAAGCTGCAAGCCGAAGTTGCCAAAGTTCGGGAACGTGCCCGCAGCTTAAGAGCGGATTTCAAACGTCATTCACAGACGCCGAACTGGGATCTGGTCCGGACCACTGTTCATGAACCGATGATTCAATTGCAACGTCAGCTGGCGGAGGAAATCACGCGCCGCGAGAAGCCAGATTCATTGGTTCCCGTCGATCGCGATCCTGTTCCGACCCGTTACCGAGACCTCGTGCGGAGCTACTACGAGCGGCTTGGCAGCGGAAAGGAGAAGTAGGACGCATGTTGGCTGTCGTAATTCTGGGCGGTCGAGACTGGATGATCCCGGCAATCACTTTAGGAGTGGTCGCAGGAATCCTCGTCGTCGTTCGCTACTCGGCAGCCAACTTGGACCGAAGAACCCGATTGCAGGCAGCCACCCTGAAGGGAATTGCTCTTGGGTTGCTCACTTTTTGTCTGCTCGAACCGCTCTGGAGCGGTCAGCGAGCCCGTCCAGGTGCGAATCTTTTCGCGATTCTGGCAGACAACAGTGAGAGTATGAAGATCCATGATCCCCAAGCCAAAGAATCGCGCGGCGAGCAACTGAAGGATCTGTTGAATCGGGAAGACAGTCCCTGGCAGGTTCGTCTGTCACAGGACTTTGATGTTCGGCGTTATGAATTTGATTCTCGCCTGCAGGGTGTTCCAGATTTTGCAAAACTTGCCTTTGAGGGGAAACGCACGAATCTGCGAAGCGTTCTCAACAGCCTGAAGGATCGGTTTAAGAACCGGCCCCTCGCGGGAGCGCTACTGTTCACTGATGGTAATGCGACGGATCCCGGAATTGCCGACTTGGACCCGGCAGGATTGCCACCGATTTATCCAGTCGTCTCCGGCAGTTCCAAGGGCCACCGCGATCTGACCATTTCGCACCTGACTGTCACAACAACTGCGTTTGAAGATGCCCCCGTCACCATCCAGGCCGATGTTTCTCAAATCGGACTTCCCGAGGCAAAGGTGCTCGCGAAATTGATTGACGAAAAAGGAGAAACCGTTAAAGAGGAGACTCTGGTCTTCGGAAAAGACGCCGCACCATTGGCCTTTCGATTTCAGTTCCGTCCCAAATCCCCCGGACTTTCCTTCTATCGCGTTACCGTTGAAACTCCGGCTCTGGACATCAAGAAGGAGTCAACGGCGGCGAACAATCAGCGATTGGTTTCTGTCGATCGAGGCAGTGGCCCATACCGCATCTTGTATCTGACGGGGCGACCAAACTGGGAATTCAAATTCCTGAATCGAGCCATCGAATCCGATGAGCAGGTGAAGCTGACGGGGGTCATTCGCGTGGCTCGTCGAGAACCCAAGTTTGACTGGCGCAGTCGCGATGGTGAGGCAACCAATCCGCTGTTTCGAGGGTTTGATCGGACGGGTGAAGAGACCGAACGATACGACCAGCCTGTTCTCGTCCGATTGAACACTCGTGATCCGAATGAACTGCGAGATGGATTTCCCAAGAAGGCGGAAGACCTTTACCAGTTCCACGCGGTCGTGATTGATGATCTTGAGGCGGGTTTCTTCACTGCTGATCAGATGACGTTGCTGGAGCGATTTGTCTCGGAGCGAGGTGGTGGATTGCTGATGCTGGGGGGAGCCGAATCCTTCCGACATGGAAACTATGATCGAACCCCCGTGGGTCGGATGCTTCCGCTATACCTGAATACCGTGGAAGGGACTCCGTCACCAACCGGTTACCGTTTGTCACTGACCCGCGATGGTTGGCTGCAACCGTGGGCACGTCTGCGTCCGACAGAAACTGAAGAGCAACAGCGATTGAAAGAGTTGCCGTCGTTTCAGACAATCAATCGGGCAGGCAATCTGAAACCCGGGGCGACAGTCATCGCCGAAGTGACGGACGGCGAACGGCGCAATTATCCTGCCTTGGCGGTCCAGCGATTTGGACGCGGCCGTTGTGCCGCTCTATTGATCGGGGATCTGTGGCGCTGGCAACTCGATCGTACTGACACCCAGCGCGAGAAAGATGACCTCGGCAAGGCGTGGCGTCAGACCGTCCGATGGCTGATTGCCGATGTCCCCGACCGAATCGAACTTCGCACGACTCCGCAAGACGATTTTGGCCAGTCATTGACGCGCCTTGAAGCCAGAATTCGCACGAATGAATTTCAGCCGCAGGACAACGCAGCCGTTAAAGTCTCTTTGACGTTGCCAGACAAATCCGTTGTCACGCAACTGGCGGAACCTTCGCTGCAAGAAGCGGGATTATACGAGTCGACGTTTGCTTCGCGACTACCGGGCCAGTATCGACTTTCCGTCGAAGTCTCGGACTCGGAAGGAAAATCACTTGGCAAGTCCGAAACAGGCTGGGTTGCTGACCCTGACGCAGAAGAGTTTCAGCGAGTTGCCCCGAACGACGAATTACTGACCACTCTCGCCCAGAAAACAGGAGGCGAAGTGATTCGTGCGGACAATCTTGAATCGTTCGTCCGATCGTTGCCAACTCGCCAGGCACCATTGACAGAGTCATATACAACTCCGCTATGGCATCAGCCGTGGTTGCTGGTGCTGATTGTGGCTTGCCTTTGTGGTGAATGGGCGTTGCGTCGCTGGAGAGGACTGCCATGAGAGTATTCATGTCTTCTGCAATGGCGCTGCTGTTCATGGTCTGCAGCGCATCGGCTGACGAAGCCGCGAAGCCGACGTTGATTCTTGTGGTGGGGGCATCCGGTGTTCCCCAGTATGAACCGATGTTCAGCGAATGGGCTGATCGCTGGCTGGCCGCCGCGCGACAATCGGGATTCAATTCCATCACTGTTGGACGCGATCCAGAAGTTCAAGGACAGACGGATAAACAACGACTTCGCACCGTGCTCGATGAAGCGGCGGGGATCAAGGGACAAGAACTCTGGCTGGTGATGATTGGACACGGAACGTACGACCGCAGGGAGGCTCGCTTCAATTTGCGAGGTCCAGATCTGTCGGCAGTGGAACTGGCGGGTTGGCTGAAGGCGATTGACCGCCCCATAGCAATCATCAACTGTGCATCCGCCAGCGCTCCGTTTGTCCCTCTGCTTTCTGGACCGAAGCGTGTCGTGATCGCGGCGACAAAAAGTGGTGCCGAGCAGAACTTTGCCCGGTTCGGAGAATATATGTCGCAAGCCATCACCGATGCCGGCGCGGACCTCGATAAAGACGAAAAGACATCGCTTTGGGAGGCCTTCCTGCGGGCCTCACGTAAAACCGCAGAGTTCTATACGACAGATGGTCGCCTGCAGACCGAACACGCGCTGCTCGACGATAGTGGCGACGGACTTGGGGTTCGAGCTGACCAGTTTCGTGGGCTAACGCCGATCGAGAAAACAAACGACGGCAAAAGTCTGGATGGTCAGGCGGCTCATCAATGGCATCTGATCCGCAATGCCTCAGATGCCGCCTTGCCTGCTGAAGTGTTGAAGAAACGCGATGCTATCGAGGTCGCGATTCTACAGTTGCGAGCCAAGAAAAAGTCGATGGACCGGGCAGCGTATTATCAGGAGCTTGAGCGGTTGCTGGTGGAATTTGCCGAGCTCAACGCGACCGGAACCGCAGATCTTCGATAAATGATCCTGCAGTCATTTGCTCAAGCGCAATGGCTTCTGGAAATGGCGTCGTTGGTATCGCTGATGATTTGACCATCTTTTAACAGAATCTTACGTGCGGCGCGGATGGCCGCAGAATGATCATGAGTCACCATGACAATCGTGCGCCCGTCGCGTACAAATGTGTCAAACATCGAAAGCACTACTTCGCGACTTTCGGGATCCAGATTCCCTGTCGGTTCATCGGCGAGAATCAATCGAGGATTGTTTGCGAGCGTTCGCGCCAATGCGACCCGCTGCTGCTGTCCGGTGCTCAATTCGCAAGGTTTGTGATCGAGTCGATCTGCCAACCCTACCTGCTCAAGCAACGTGGTTGCTCGATCTCGCTGTTCCGCCGCGCTGATTCCGCCAAGGTACATCGGTACCTGAACATTCTCGAGTGCGGTCAGATACGGAACCAGATTGAATGTTTGAAAAACAAACCCGATCTGCTCGCGGCGAAGTCTCGTACGCTCGTTCAATGACAAGCCATACAGCGACTGTCCCTGGAAGAGTAACTGCCCATTGTCTGGCGAGAGCATTCCTCCGAGGAGTGACAGTAGCGTCGTCTTGCCGCTTCCGCTGGGACCGACAACAGCGACGTATTCGCCAGCCGCGATTTCAAGCTGATCGACACGAAACGCGACAACTTCCTGACGTCGCTTTCGATAGATTTTTGTGATTTCACGCAGTTGAAACATGAGAACTGTGTCCGCGTCGAAGAGTATGAACCTGATCCGGTACGTGTCGTTATCCAAATACTCGCAACTCACACATCCGAAAAGCAGCGACATGGGTCAAGTCGAGCTGCTGACCGAGCAGGGAGATAAGCCGCTAACGTCGTGATGGCGAGTGCTGCCGCCAGGGCAATCAGTAAAAAATCTGGCAGCGGACTGACTGCCACGCCGGCCCAGCGCGAGCCGAGGAGGATTGCTGAAAGCAAACCAAGTGAACAGCCACCGACTCCGCCGATCAGGCCCAGAATGGATGCTTTCATCAGGAACATTCGTGTCACCAGGGAAGGAGTCGCCCCGAGTGCCAACAAGGTGCCAACTTCGCGACGACGCTCGCGAACGTTGGATGCGATTGTACTGGCGACACTGGCACCTCCAACTACAACAAGGACTCCAACCACGAAGAGTGACATTTGACTCATCAGCCGATTGATGCCGACTTGTGTGGAGACAATCTGCGAAATCGTGACCACTTTGGCGTCGGGAAGCAGTTCTGCAAGACGCGGAACCAGGCTGCCGGCAGCATCCTCGCAACACCCCATTACTTCAATCGCGTTCACGACTTCACCTGCGTTCGTCATGCGTTGCACGGTATGCAGATGGGCGAAAACACGGCTGTCGTCAACAGTTCCTGTCCGAGGAAGCACTGCAAGGACTTGAAGGGTTTCTCCGAGCATCTTTACCGAGTTTCCAGGTTTCAGCTTCGAGAACTCAGCCACGTCAGCACCGATAACCGCTTCATTTCCCTTCAACTGGTCAATGGTTCGTTCGCTGGCCAGTGATTCAGGTGCCCCATCATAAGTCTTCGGTCCGCAGGCTGCGCGAGTGCAACCTTCGTGCTTGTTCGAGAAGAGTGAAACCGATTGCCAGGCGGCTTTTGCCTGAAACTCACTCTGCGGCAGTATGCCTGTGAGCGTCACTGGGTGCTCGGCGATCTTCGCAGAAACACACAGCTTTGGAGAGAGTCGTTCCACGCCAGGAAGATTTTCGAGCAGAATGCTGGCAACATGCGACTCTGGCAGAGTTTGAGAAGTGAGGTCTGCGGAGTAGTAATCCTGCAGCGTCGCGCCTTCAGGTAACACCAGCACATTGGCCCCCAGCGACTGCAATTGCTGACCGACTTCACGTTCTGAGAAGACGGTGACATGTCGGATTGCCACCAGTGCTGTCACACCAAGTAGAATCGCAAGTGTACTCGTGAACATAGCGGATGGCCGTTCACTCATCTCGCGCCATACGAGAGTTCTCAGATTCATGACTCTTCCTTGAGTTTTTTCGATGCAATCGCTTCACGGCCTTGCCTGGCGGCCTGAGGCAAAACGCAGTCTGTTCGCCGCTTACCTACGGAGCAAGCCCGGTCGCGTGGCCGTTCGCGGCGCAGCTTGCTGCTGCTGGTGATGTTTGCAATTGGGATCGTCGCAGCACTTTCCAGCTTTCGCGAGTGCTCCAGCGATATCGTCCTTAGTTGCGAGTTCGTCAAACTTGCCAACGAGTACGCCCGGCGGTGCCAGAAGGACCGTCGTTGTCCCTTTCACGGCGCCGGCTTCGAGTTGCATCTGCTTCATGAATTTGCCTTCCGCCGAATCAGCAGCCAGCATCGAGTACGAGACGACTCGATCTTTGAAATGCGGATCCGCCTGGAATTCCTTGAGCGACACTGGCGTCATGGCCTTCTCTGTACTTCGCACGCTAACCAATACGAGCTTCCCTTCCTGCAGGGATTTCATGCATTTGGTCATTGTGGGAGTCACAAATGAATTCTCGATTCCTTCGGGTGTCAGTTTTTGAGCAAACATCCCGGTAATGGCACCGTTGGGGGCGACGGCAATCGTCATCGGCATCGGCGCACGGCTGACATCAAATCGATCCACCAGCGTTTTCTCGCCTGGCTGGCCGACCTGCACATATGCGTTGGTCGCGATTTCTGCCCGGGTGCTGAGCCCCTCCTTCAGAACGGTCGTCATCGCTTGTGTGGCGGAATCGTTTGTTTTGTAAAAGACCAGAAAGGTGTACTTCCCTTCGGCGGCGGCCTTTTCCAAAGTGGCCTCAGCAGCACTTGCTGCAGGGCGAACTGCGGCTGCCTGCTGTGCGTTGACTGGCGAACAGAGACTGGCCACGAGCACTCCTGCCGACAGCAAACAGGAGTGACAAGTTCGAAATAACATGACGAATCCTTTCACCAGTAATCTCTTGAGCTTTTTTTGGAAAAGTGCGGGAACAAGGAACGATCCGTCGTCCTGTTCAAATACAACATCAATCGGCCTCAATCATGCGCGAGTCTCACCAATTCCGTCGACTTTGGCTGCCAATCGCTTCGCAGCGCTACCACTGAATCTCCAGAACAGCCCAGGATGAACCACGTATTCACAAATTGTCGACGTAATCAGGCCGCCCAGGATGACCGTCGCGACGGGATAGAGGATCTCTTTCCCTGGTTGCTGACCGCCGAGAACCAGTGGAACCAGTCCAATTCCGGCAGTAAGTGCCGTCATCAGAACCGGCGCGAGCCGTTCGAGGCTGCCACGAAGGATCATGGCTTCACTAAATTCTTCGCGTTCTTCCTTCATCAGATGCACATAGTGAGCGACCAGTAGAATTCCATTTCGGGCTGCAATCCCCCCGAGTGAGATGAATCCGACCATCCCGGCTACGGTCAGGGTCTGGCCAGTCAGCCAGAGGGCGACCGCACCACCGACAAATGCCGTTGGCAGCGCGAGCATGATCTGCAGAACGATCCGCGTCGACGGGAATTGAGTGAAAAGAACGAGGAATACACCTGCTAAAGAGACGAGACTGAGAATCGATATCAGTCGGGTCGCTTCCTGCTGGGCTTCGAATTGACCTCCGTATTCGATGAAGTAACCTTCAGGAAGCTTCACTTTTTGTCGTATTGCCGCCTGGATGTCAGCCACCACACTGCCCAGATCGCGGTCGGTCGTGTTCCCTCGGATTGTGATGCGGCGTTTGGTTCGTTCATGGCTGATCGTATTGGGGCCTGCTCCGTCATAAATCCGGGCGACCGCCGACAACGGGACACTGCCGCCGCTCGGAAGGTCGATTACGAGTCGTTCGATCGCGGCAACATCATTGCGGTATTCGTCGTCCATCTTCATCACGAGATCAAAGGTACGGGCCCCTTCCAGAATCGTTGACACGGTACGACCGTTGAGAGCCGTCTCGACAAGACGATTCACGTGACCCGGAGTCAATCCATTCATCGCGAGCTTTTCGCGATTGAGTTCGATTCGTAACTGCGGGATCAGCGTCTGAGGTTCGACAACCGGTGGAGCTAATCCGGGAATCCCTATGATCGCCTGTTTAATCTCGTTGGCTTTTTTACGAAGCGTATCGAGGTCGTCGCCGAATACCTTGATTGCGATCTGGGCTGATACCCCAGACAGCATATGGCTGATCAAGTGAGCCAACGGTTGCTCGACCTCGTATTCAATCCCCGGTATCGCTTCCAGATCACGTCGCAGAATCGCGAGTGCTTCCTGTCGTGGTATGCCGCTGTTCGGGTTCATCGAGACCACGTATTCCGTGACGTTGACCCCTTCGGCATGTTCGTCCATTTCCGCACGTCCGCTGCGACGTACTAGAGCCTTGATCAACGACTTGTCATTTGACGCCGGTCGATGTCCACCAGGCAAGAGGTTAAAAGGGAATGAAGGACCTGATCCGTGAGGATCCTTGGACTCATCGGTATTTCGATCACTCGACATATGTTTGCGAAATGCCTTATCGACCATACTGCTGATGCGATTGGAGGTTTCCAGAGAACTTCCCGGCGGCAGCACGATATTCACCTGCGCTGCCCCTTCATCAAACGGAGGAAGAAAGTCGGTCCCGAGATTTACAACGAGAACTCCGCTGGCGGCAATTCCCGCAAACACCACCAGCAGAATCAATTTCAGACCGTAAGCATTCATGCTGAAACGAATGACGGGTGTAATGGCGACTTTCAGGATTCGCAGCAGAAAACTGTCGCCGCCATGAGGATCCGCATGATCGGATGAGGAACCACCATTTTTAGCCGCGTTCGCCACGGCGTGTTTGCCCTGGCGTTCAATCTGGCGGGCCAGCAACAGACTGCCAAGAACCGGGGTTACTGTCAGTGAAACCAGCAGTGACGCAAGGATCGAAACGATGTAGGCGACTCCCAGTGGTGCAAACAAGCGGCCTTCGACTCCTGATAACGCAAACAGTGGCAGGAACACCAGGATGACCAGCATTGTGCCAAATACGATGCAGCCACGAACCTCGATACTCGCGTGGTAGATCACATCCAGTGCAGGTTTGGGGTGAGTCAGTCGCGCATTCAGATGCAATCGCCGGAAAACGTTTTCAATGTCGACAATGGCATCGTCGACCAGTTCGCCCATGGCAACAGCCAGCCCACCCAATGTCATGACGTTGATCGATTGTCCACTGAAGTAGAAGACGAGTCCCGTAATGACGATCGATAGCGGAATGGCCGTCAGTGTGATGAACGTCGTGCGGACATTCAAAAGGAACAGGAACAGAATAATCAGGACAAGTACAGCACCGTCGCGCAGTGCCTCAAGGACGTTGTGTATCCCCAGATCAATAAACTTCCGCTGCTGGAAAATCGAAGAATCAATTTCGATATCTGCGGGGAGCGATGGTTTCAGATCTTCCAGGGCGTGCTCGATTTGATCTGTTAATGAACGCGTGTCGGCCGTCGGTTGCTTGGCGATCGTCAGCACGACTGATGGATGCCCGTTGACGGACGAGTCCCCACGTTTGACCTGGGGGCCTTCGACGACCACGGCAACATCGCGCAGCAATACAGACCGCTCGCCGTGTGCCTTGACGACCAATTGCTCCAGATCTTCTTTGGCCTGAACCCGGCCAATTCCACGGACGAGGAACTCACGGGATCCTCGTTCCAGATACCCCCCCGTTCCATTCTGATTGCTTTCAATTAAGGCTTGCTCAACGTCATCCAGCGTCACATTGCATGACTGCAGTTTCGCAGCATCGATCTTAACCTGATACTGTTTGCGTCCCCCGCCCATGGTGATTACCTGTGCGACGCCGGGGATGGTGAGTAACCTCGGTCTGACTGCCCAGTCGGCCAGCGTTCTCACATCCATCGGTGGCGTAGTTCCGTCTTTACTGTACATGCCAACCATGACAATCTGCCCCATGATCGACGAAATCGGAGCAAGTTCGGGCTTAACAGATTCCGGCAATCGGTCTCGAACGATCGCGATTCGCTCATTGACGATCTGCCGGGCAACGTAGATGTTTGTATTCCAGCCGAATTCGACGTAGATCACGGATAAGCCGATCCCGGAGGAACTCCTGACAGCCTCAACCCCTGTGGCACCGTTGAAGGCAACTTCCAGAGGCAGCGTCACCAGCGTCTCCACTTCTTCCGGCGATAGGCCGGGACACTCGGTCATCACCGTCACGCGAGGGCGCGTCAGAGAGGGAAAGATGTCGATCGGCAGCGATGCCATCGTCATTGACCCTGCCACAAATGTGACGAGTGCCAGGCAGACAATCAGCATTCGATTGTGAAGAGCAAACTTGATGAGTGAATTCATGGTCAGCGTCAGTTCTGATCGCAAAGGGTTTGTTGGGATGTCACGTGATTGCTCAGCGAATCGATTCGGTAGTGCGGGTCGCACTTCCGTGTCGCGTCGAAACATGGGTTCGACGCTGCAATTTGAGACCTGCACCATATTCGTAATGGATGCGATCTAGTGGCTATGTCCCTCGTGACTGTGGCCACCGCCGCCCCCCTCACCGAGTTTCTTCTTCAATTCAAGATTCAATTGATAGGCATGGTTCTTCGCGACAAGATCGAAATCGGGCGTCAAAGTGCCGTCGTTCTTGATCACCGCAGTTCGTGCATCGGAGTGCTCAAGCACAATCGCAACGCGTTCGAGTTGCTTTCCGTTGGCCCGGAAGACATAGGCATCTGCCCCTTCCTGAATGACGGCTTCTGCTGGAAGAACAATTTGGCCAGTCAGTTTTTTGACGGGAACAGACAACCGGACTCGTTGCCCAGGGCGGAACAGCCAGGCATGGTACGAAATGCCATCGTCACCCGTTGTCGCTCGCAGAACCTGATTCAACAGTGGGATGTGAAACTTCTGAATGCGACTGGCCCCATCGACAGAGCTTTCGATGTAGCGAATTTTCAATCCGTCTCTTTTCAGAGGCGTTCCGTCCGCGGTCTCAAAGGTCGCATCGATGGGCCAATTCTCCTGCAGCGTCTGCAAGATCAACGGGGCTTCCCGTTCGAATGCCTGTCCCGTCAAATCGAGCACGGTATGCAGAGCCAGTTCGACCAGACCATCACCGGGTTGAACAAGCTTGCCAGGGTACACGGATATTGATTCCACAGAGTACACGCGATCCTTTGGTTCTACATCCAAAGGATCTGCTTTGACCAATGCTGCTGGAACAACTTGCGCCGCCCGATTGTTTGGCAGTGATGTTGTCCCCGACGCATCCGAGGCAACTCCACCCGGAACACGTACGGTGAATTGTCGGATCAGGATTTTTGATTCGACGATATTGTTGATTTGCTCGGGCGATAATCCACGTACGAGCAATTCCTGAGTCTGGATCAGTTGCAGAGATTCCAGTCTGTGACGTTCGTATTCCTTTTCGATTTTCATTTTTGCAGGCATCGTCCCATTTTCGACGAGGGGCGAAATGCGCTTGAGTTCCAGATCGATCAGTTCAATGTCCTTCAACGTCCGCAGCAACGATGCTTGCGTCGTTGTGAGTAATTCGCCGGTAGGTTGCACATCCATCAACGGATCACCCGGTCGCACTGACTGCCCGGGAAAGATGTACAGCTTTGTGATAACTCCGGCGACAGGTGCGGGAATGCGACGCTCGCTATGGCCCTGCTGTTCGGAAACGATCCCGGGAATCTGAATTGTTCGCCAGTAGTCCGTTAACTGGATCTTCGACATTTCCAACCCAAGGTTTTCCATCGCCTGATCGGAAAGAACAAGAACGGGCTTCGCTTCCTCACTGCCGTGGTCATGTCCTGAGTGGTCATGGCCATCATGCGGATCGCTCTCAGCCTTCGCCGCCTGCTGGCGGGATCGCACCTGCTCGATCCATTCGAGCCAGTATGGACTCGACACATATGCAGTGACGCCCAAGGCTGACAAAACGCCGGCACCAAGTATGAATTGCTTGAGTCCCGTTTTCATGACTGTATTCCTGATGTATGCGCCGTGTTCAATTCTGAGTACGTCACGTCGGCGCGGTAGTCCGTGGGAATGGCGCACAAGTGACTTGCAGTGGCTTTCAAGTAGACGCGACCCCGTGGCGAAGGAGCGATGATCACGAGGAAAGCGCCAACAGCAAAGATCATTCTTCGAGAATGGGATCAGCGAGGTCTCGCTTTGAAAGACCAGGCGTTACAACCGCAAAAAGCGTTCTGCTGAGAAATCGCAACATTCGCTCTAGATGCGATAGACCGACAGTGTCGATCGGCGCGAACTCGCACTAAGCGGTGGACTCGATGCAACGCTGTACCGAGTCGCTTCCATGGACGTCATTGCAGAGAGATGCGATGCGTCGGTGGGTGCGAAACAATAGTTTTGACAGAGATTCGTCGGTGGCACGCTGGCTCGCGGTGAGGAGACAAAGAACACATGCGTGCCGACGCAAATGTGATGTTCGTGTGAATCGTTGATTGGGGAGTCATCGTGGGCGAAGTGCGTTTCGACGTCGGCAAACGAGTGATCATGACCGCAACAGGAATCTTGTTCCGCGGCAGTGGCAGATTTGATGGCAACATGTTGATCATGATGCATCGCAGTTGGGCACTTGACCTGGTCACATTCGTGCAGACCCACCCCTATGCAACAGCACGCAAAATGCTGCAGAGCAAAGGTGGCAAGTATCAGAATGGAAACCAGTCGATTCACAAATCAACTCCTATTTGGCCACCGCCGATTATCGGCAGTTGCTCGCCTGTGTCAACGGCGTTTCTGGAGTTGAGCTTTTGGAGTCCTTCGCGAATAGCTTGGCACTCGAACTCGTGAACGACCACCTCAAATCGAATTGTTTGGCTGTTTCGAGGCCATTTGAGAGGACCAGTTGCGGTAAACCACGGGCTACGAATTCTACTTCAATTGCAAGTTTGCCCCAAATCGAACGATTGTTGATGCACCAGATCGGTGGATGGTTGAATCTCATTTTCAGCAGGCGAAAGCATAAAATCATGCAAACCATCACGTTTGAAACAGCGATCCTGGGCAGGATTACGATCGATTTGCAGAAAAACGAAGTCAACTTTGAAGAGACAAATGCTGTCGAACAACTGCGCAGGAATGACGAAGGAGAATGGGGCTTCAGTCACGTCGGCTGGGGAGAATTCGGCATTGAGTTCCTGGGAAGAAATCGCTGGGCGCTAAGGCGACGTGCCTGGGAAACGATCTCTGAAACGAGTAGTTCATCAGACGCGATTCGCGGAGTAGAAACAGCAAACGCCAGGTAACACGATTCGGCAGTCGGCATCCCCCAGCAGCGGTCGAATGTTGCGGTCGAAATCTCGTTTCATCAAAACCAGCACCACGATCACCGGAATTGCGACCAATGCCAGCCGAACGAGACCCGGAAGCCACTCGTTGCGGCGGTCGGCTGTTCGCCATGCGGTTACCCAGCAAAGCAGTGGTGCACTCCCCAGAACGATTGCACCATCGATAGCAAGTCGGCCGAAATAAGTGCCCACAAACAGCACACCGAACAAACCGACAACCCCGACTCCCGATATCGCAGGACTTTGGCGATTCCTGGTCACTCTGGTCGCAATCGTCGTCGCGGTAAGCACTGAAGCAAGAAGAATTGCCGCGGTACCTCCTTTGATATATCCGGCCATCATCACTGAGAGCCCCGCGCCGAGAATCGCCAGGGCCAGCGACAGTGGAATCGACATGTCCGCTGTTCGCTCATGCAGATGAGCCAGCGAGATCCACAGACACGCCAGCAGCAGACTGCTCGTACACAAGACGAAAAGCGATTGACCGCTTGTCCAAGACTCCGTTCCGCTCAGGTAGACGGAATCATGCAAGAGTACCCTGGGGGCGACTGCAGCCAGACAGAGTCGCAAGCCCCACACCAGGCGTGGCGATAGTGATCTGACCCCAGCAGTGAACTCGATGACGAGCACTGATGGAATGATCACGATAAGAAATCGATCAAGCCCGCTCACGGGGGGCCACGAAGGACGAAGTGACAGCAGGACACACCCGGTCACGAGGCCCAGTCCCAATGAAACACATGTTGCTGCATTCCATCGATGATTTGGCTGGAGTACGCGATGGCGCCCCATCATCAGCACGAATATCGCACTGACGATGGCGGCTGTGCCACCGGCTTGCAGATATACCAGAGGATCTGGCATTCACTACTTTCGCATGCCTTCGCAGTCGATGAAGATCAACGCCTCGTCGCCAATCGGCCCGATGGCATTTTTGTCGAAACCGAAATCACTTCGCTTGAGTGAAAGCTCCGTTGAAAAGGCAACACGCTTAACACCTTTGAACTCATGTTCCTTGCCACCTTTCAGAACGAGAGTCACTTTCTTCGTCGTGCCATGCATCGTGAAATTCCCGGTGACTTCATAGCCACCGTCGATCGGCTTGGTGCTGGTGCTCTTGAAGGTGATCGTCGGGAACTGCTTGGTATCAAAGTAGTCTGGCTGACGCAGATGCTCGTCGCGAGCCTTGTTGGCGGTGTCGATGCTGTCGGCCTTGATGGTCAATTCAAACGTTGATTTCGCGGGATTCTCTCGATCGATAGAGAATTTTCCAGCAACGTCGTTGAAGCGCCCGTGAATCCAACTGATATCCAGATGTCGCGCTTTGAAACTGACTGACGAATGAACCAGATCGTAGTCGTATTCGTCGGCAGCATTAGCCATATGGCTGCCCAGACCGATAAATGCCATCAAAGCAGGCAGTACCCAGGCTGAAACAAGTCGTCGCATGATGTTCCTTTTGAAGAGGGCTCAGGACAAAAACATTTCAATCACACAACACCAAATTTCATGACCCGCCACAAACAGGCGGAGTCTCGGATTTGACGTTCGCGCCTCAGGATAGCAGCGTCCCCGCAGATTCCAATGCTGCCCCAGCAATTTGACTACCAACAGCTTCGACTTAGCGCTATTTGCGATCCTGCTGATAGATGGCCAGGATGACGTCCTCAACGGACTTAAGCTTGACCTTCGTCGCTGCTACGGCGTCAATTTTTTCATGGGCTTCCACCGAATTATAGCCAAGGCTGAGAAGTGCCTCGAAGGCTTCGTTAAGAACACTGCGTTCCGAGGGTGCGACCTGAGGGAACTCTTTGGCAATCATCAGGGCGAACTTTGCCATTTTACGACGGAGCTTGGCAACAATGCGTTCGCTCATTGCGGGACCGATTCCAGGCAGCAGACTCAATTCCTTGACGTTCTGCTCTTCAATCGCCTCGGCCACTTCTCGAACGGGTCGAACCATCGCTCGCAGAGTTTTCTTAACGCCCATGCCATCTACCGAGCAGACCAGATCGAAGAATTCGATCTCGGCCTCAGAGAGGAATCCAATCAAGCGCGGGGTTAATCGGCTTCCCTGCGGATTCCCTTCGATGTAATGAATGGTTTTCAGACTGACTTCGGTTCCGATTGATGACTGAAGTTGCCTGCGGACGAACTCTGGAATGTAGAGTTCGTATTCGAACGCCCCCACTTCCAGCCGAGCCATGTCTTCGCCCAGCCGAATCAGCTTGCCCGTGATCCTGGTTATCAAGTTCGATTCCTGTTCCACAAAAAGTTAATAATCGAATCGGTTAATCACCAGCACAAATTACGAATCTGGTTCAATCAGTGCCATTGTTCGAGTGCTATGGTAATGGCACAGAGCAACTGCGAATGCATCTGCAACGTCATTGGGTTCAAGCACAGAGTCCAATCGCAATTCATTGCGAATGGCATGCTGTACCTGCTCTTTCGAGGCCTTTCCGCTTCCTGTCAGCAGGCGTTTGATTTCTCTGGGAGCGTAATCTACGACAGCCACATTGGCATCGCTGGCCGCAAAGAGAATCACTCCTCGAGCATGAGCCATCATAATGGCCGTTCGCGGAAACTGCGGCGACGAAAACACCTGTTCGATCGCCAGCACATCCGGATGAAACTCGGAGATGACCTCGCGAACCCCATGACCGATCTCACGAATTCGCTCTGCCAAAGTCAGGCTGGCTGTAGAACGAATCACGCCGCCTTCGCGTAGCACGGGGCCGGTCGCGGACCTTTCAAGAATGGCATAACCCGTCCGATTCAGTCCCGGGTCGACTCCCAGAACTATGTTGGGGCGTGGACCAGAAGAGAAGTGGGGCGCATTCGCAGGCATCAGCGGCATCCTTGCAGCAAATCGTGAACGAGACCAACGCCAGTCGGTCTGGCGGGAAGCATAGCAGCTTCGGCCTGCGTTTGACTATGCCCAATGCAACCTTTGAGGTCGCATCCGCTTGAGACGCAGGTTCGCTAAATCGCGGCAACCGAGTGAGATCACTGAATCACTTGGCGCTGGGGATCTTTTCCAGCAGCACCTTGTTGCCAGTCTCGTTGTACTCGATCTTCGACATGAAGGATCGCATCAGCATGATACCTCGACCACAGGGGCGTTCGAGGTTTTCCTCTTCCGTCGGATCGGGGACGTCTTCCAGACAGAAACCTGGTCCCTGATCTTCGATTTCAATTCGAAAGAGATCGTCAGCGATGGTGCAACTGACGCGTACGGTCTTGTCGGGCGAGAAGCCGTTACCATGTTTGATGGCGTTGACAATCGCCTCGTCAAGGGCGAGGCGAATGCCGAACGAATCTTTCATGGAAAAGGATTCCAGCGACTCGATCCGCCCCATGACACGCTCCAAGAGCTCTTGTCCGGCTTCAGTCGAGCTGGGAATCACAACTTCGAATTGATCGTGAACCGCCATGGTGTCTGGACGAGACCGATAAGAAGGTAGAAGAGTCGAGCGGGCTCTCGCACACGAGAGCCACGGAACTCATCGCAAATCACCGGCGATCAGATACCGTCCAGGGCTTCGTCCTGGGTGGATTTGATGTCGAAGATCTTATTCAGACGAGTGATTTCGAAAACTTCGTAGATTTCCGGTCGGATACAGCACAAACGCAGCTTGGCTTTGGCTGTCTTGACCTTCTTATCCATCGTGATCAGCTTGCCGAGTGCAGCACTGGACAAGTATTCCACGATACTGAAGTCGAGAACGATCTTCTTGCGACCGTCTTCGTCAACGAGCGCGAAAAGTTGATTTCCGATGTTTTGAATGTTCGTTTCGTCGAGGATTTTCTTGTCGACGAACCTGGCGACTGTAACGCCACCAATCTCTTCGATATCCAGCCGACGTTGCCCAGTTGACATGTGTTCTTTCCCGTACATGGGGTTCGCCTGGCTCAGCCAGCCACCCCGGCTCCAAGTGTCACCCACAGTCCAGATTCCGACTGGTGACCATGTGAAATGAGGACTGTTTGCCGAGCAAAATCCCAGCCCGACCACAGGCATCATGCTGATGATGAGAATCGATGTCAAGCGATGGAATACGTATGTTCCACAGCATTTTGCGTTCAGGGATCGATTATCAGAGAAACGTGCTTCCGGGAATTTGAAGAAAATCGAAAATTCCGGAACATTCTTCTGTCCGGTTGTCGCAGGAATCCTGATGAAATCGGCAGAACGAGCAGTTTCAGCAGAAGTAGTGCCCGTTAAAGGGATTTCAAAAGAAGTTATGTTGAAACCGGCACCACTTTGATACGCTGGTGGCAGTGAAACTGAAGAGGAGGCGATTTTTTCAGCAGGTGTTTTCAGTGGGGTACCCAGCCCCACTGGCAGCCAGATTTCATTTTACAGGGATTACCGAAGTGCCGGACGGGGCTCAGTTTCGAGAGCTCATTCGCCGGGTTCGCAACCGCGACCAGGAGGCCGCTACCGAACTGGCGACACGCTACGAGAGTGCAATTCGGCGGGTGGTTCGTATCCACCTGCGCGATGCTCGTATGCGCCAAGTTCTGGACTCGATGGATATTTGCCAGTCGGTACTGGCCAGTTTTTTCGTCCGGACGGCGCTTGGGCAGTACGAACTCGATTCGCCAGACCAGTTGATTCATCTTTTAACAGCAATTACGCGAAACAAACTACGAAATCAGGTAAGCCGACTGCAGGCTCAACGTCGGGATATTCGTAAAGGAGTGACCATAGATGATGATGACGCGGGAGTCGTCGTCGCTGACCGGGCCTCGGACCCGAGCGAACAGGCTTCTGCACGCGAAATCCTGCAAATTGTCTGCGATCGGCTGGATCCTGCGGATCGATATCTGGCAGAGCAGCGATCGATCGGCCGAACCTGGCCGGAACTCGCCGCAGAACTGGGAGCGACGGACGTTGCTCTGCGAAAAAAACTGACACGGGCACTGGATCGGATCATGTCTGACCTGGGATTGGATGAAAGCGATGCCTGAATCGGCACAACAGATTCTCGATTCGATCCTGGACCATCAGCGTCATTTGCTGATGACTGGCCAGCGCCCCTCCGTCGAATCGTTACTCGCTGGATCCACGCTGGAAAGCGACCGCGAAGCTCAATTGGACCTCGTTTACAACGAAGTTGTCGTCCTTGAAGAACTCGGTGAAAACCCGGTCCTTGATGATTATCTGATCCAATTTCCCCATCTCGAGCAGGATCTGAAGGTTCATTTCGAGATACACCGTGCCGTCAATGGAAGTCTGCTGAGCGTCACAGACCCTGATGGTTACGACACGTGGCCTGCCGATGAACTCGACGCCTCGTTTTCACCGGGAATGAAATTCGGTGATTACAGCATTGTCGAGCAGATCGGTCACGGGGGCATGGGAATCGTTTACCGTGCCCACGATGATCGACTGCATCGCGATGTTGCTCTGAAGATGTTTCAGCCGAATCGACCGCCGACTCATCGGGAATCACAACGATTCCAGGTTGAAGCTGAGGCGATGGCTCGATTGGCTCATCCGAACATTATTCCAATTTTCGAAATCGGTAATGCCGATGGACGCCCCTATCTGGCGCTGGAACTGGCGCCACGTGGCACGCTGGCTCAGCAGCTTCAATTGGCTGTTTACTCCCCCAGGGACGCCGCGTCGCTCCTTGAATCGCTCGCCCGAGCTGTGCACCATGCCCATGAACATCATGTCGTTCATCGCGACTTAAAGCCTGCGAACGTCCTTTTCGCTAATGATGGGACGCCGAAGTTGACCGACTTTGGCCTTGCCAAAGTGATGGAGGATGATTTTCACTCGTCTCGCGATGCGACGCGCAGTGGTGAGTCGGTTGGTACTCCGAGATATATGGCACCTGAACAGGCAGCGGGTGAGACCGAACTGATCGGACCTGCTACGGATATCTATTCTCTGGGGACATTGCTGTACGAATGCCTGACGGGACAGGTTCCGTTCGTATCAACGAGTGTTCTGGAGACATTGCAGCGCATCCGGTTTGATGATCCGGCATCGCCCCGTCGCCTGCAGCGCGGGATTCCTCGAGACTTGGAAACGATCTGCTTGCGATGTCTCGAAAAAGATCCGCAACGCCGATACCCGAGTGCATTGGCACTGGCCGAAGATCTGCGGAGATTTCGTTGCGGCGAGCCGATTCTTGCCCGACCAATCTCGGTTTGGGAACGTGGTTGGAAATGGTCGCGCCGCCGTCCGGCTCACGCGACATTGATTGCGATCTGTGCCTTAGGCTCATTGACGGCACTGGCGGCCATTACGATCGGCAAGCAGGCGGAAGCCGAGCGGATTGAACGCCTGCGAATTGAAGTAACGGGGCTCGTCAATGAAGGTCAGGCCTTCATGGAACAGGGTGATGCCGATGTGGCGTCCGGCCGATTTCAGGAAGCGTGGTTGATCGTCAACCGAGAACCAGCCCTCGCTGATTTTCGGCTGGGGATCGGGGGATGGCTGGACCATAGTCATCGCGCCGTCAATCAGCGTCAGTGGCAGCAACGACTTCCACCACTGGCATTTGACGAACGGCGAGACCTGGCACTTCTCGAAAGCTTATTGCTTGATCCTAAGCCCGAAGATGCTCTGCAATCAGCACTGGACTCGATTCATGCGGCACTGGAGCTGACGATTCAGGATGATCCTGCCTGGCAGAATGAGCGTGAACGACTGTTCCTCGTTGAAGCAGACCTGATTCAACATGAGAAGTCCGCTGCGGCGGCGTTGACCTGTCTGGACGCGGCTTCTGGTTTGGGTTCAAACGCTCTCTATCAATCTCGGGCAAGTCTGCTTGATGCAACAGGAAAGGAAGACGAGGCAAATCGGGCAAGGGAAATGGCAGCGACTTTTCCCGTCGATAAATCGTTGACACTGATGCTCACCGGGATGCGGCGTATTCGGTCCGCAGACTTCCAGAACGCGGCCGGCGATTTTGAGGAATTGCTGAATTCTGAGCCCGAATACTATCTCGCACGCCTGTTTCATTCAGTCTGCTTTTTGAAATTGGAACGCCCCGGCGAAGCAGAGGTCGGCCTGACCGCATGCATCGCTCAGCGACCGCGTCTTTACTGGAATTACTTTCTACGGAGCCAAGCGTACATCGAACAGGGAAAATCCAGTTTCGCAGTTCACGACCTGAAAATGGTTCTGGAACTGAAGCCACCGTTTGTGGTACGCTCTGCCGCCGAATCACTTCTCAGGGCCGCTCAGTCTAAAATCACTCTTTCTGACAACAGCCCTTCTGTTGAATAAATTCATGTCGCCAACTCGATTCAATTCCCGTGCTCATCATTCACGACCACTCCTGAAAAAAAGGATTGGAAGAGAACGGCGCGGTATGACCGTAATCGAACTGCTTGTCGTCATCGCGATCATCTCTGTGTTGATTTCGCTTTTGCTGCCAGCTATTCAGCAGTCGCGTGAATCTGCCCGCAATCTGCAATGCCGCAATAATCTTCGAAACCTCGGGCTGGCTTGTCTGACATTTCACGAAGCAAACTTGTACTACCCGCGAAATACTGTCCGTCCGCGTGGGACCACTCCTGTCGATGGCGAACCTCCTGGGAACCTCTGGAACTGGCACTCCGGAACGTATGAAAGCTGGCATCGGCAAATCATGTCGTACATCGAACAACCGAATGTTCGGGTACAGGATGCGGTGCCATTGATCGGCTGTCCGGCCGACCCCCGAGGAGCCAACTACACGGTCCCAGGCTATGGATTCACCTGGTACGTCGGAGTCTTTTCGAACCCCGGCACCATGAACAACGGGATCATCATTGATGATTCTGATATGAAGCAGAAATTCACGATCAACGCTTCGTCAGTCACCGATGGGACGAGTAACACGATCTTGCTGGCCGAGCGTCCGCCGTCTGCGGATGGTCACTTTGGCTGGTGGGATTCCCGGTGCTGTACCGAAGACAACATCTCGGCGGCGCGAGGGGACAATAAGCTGTTTAGTTCAGGAAAGAACGGCAAATGCGCGAATCCTGCTCCCTATCAGTTCGGCCGCGTTGACGACAATTGTGCCTTCAATTCGCTCTGGTCGAATCATCAGTACGGCGGAAATTTCTGCATGGCCGACGGAAGCGTTCGAACGATTTCGTACCAGGCTGGTAACCAACCCGTTGGTAACACCACACTGCTGGAAGCGATGGCCTCGCGAGCCGGAAGCGAAGTCTTTGACTCAGGAAACTGAGTCTTGGTTGTGACGCTCGGCAATCCTCCCTAGAATCGCAGTGTTATTGCGGGTGGCCGCTGCATGGCGTCCCGCCCGTCATCCTGTCTGATTCGTCTCATTCCTCCAGAAAGTCTTCTGCATGCTGCCCCGTCGTGAATTGTTTCCACACGTGATTGAAATGAATTACCAGGCTCGGCAGCGGCTGGGGTGTTCGGTCTATCTTGTCCACGATGCCAATGAATGGATGCTGATTGACATTGGGTTCGAGGACACCGTCGACGAGATCGTTGACATGATCCGTCAGATGAACTTTTCGCTGTCAGAATGCAAGTACCTCGTCGCGACACACGCGGATGTCGACCATATCCAAGGCCTGAGACGCGCCAAGGAATTGTTGCCTCAGGCCGTGACAGTTGGGCATCCCGAATGTCGCCGGTTGCTGGCAGAAGGTGATCGAATTGTTACCTACGCAGAAATCACCGCACAGAAGATCTCGATTAACCTACCTGCCATCACCATTGATCAAACGATCAATGAAGGGGACATTTTGCAAGTCGGCGGGTTGAAACTTGATGTCTGGAATACACCGGGACACACCCCAAGCCAGCTCGCATTCAAACTCGGAAATCTGCTGTTTTCCGGCGACAACATCTACCGTGATGGTTGCGTTGGTAACATCGATGCACATCACGGCTCTGACCTTCCGGCATTTGTTGAATCTCTGGAGCGAATTCGTGACACAGATGTCGACTGGTTGCTGCCCAGCCACGGTCCTGTCTTTCGCAAAAATCGGGCTCAGTTGCAGAAGACGATTGATCGGCTCAACGAGTATCAGCACATGGCTGACTTTGGAACGTGTGCCGTTGACTGGCCACTGCTGGAGGCTTGGGAAGATGAATTGGTGAAAGGCTTTGATCCCGATACGGCGAGCTAGTGCGGGTCACAGTTCCGTGTCGCGTCGAAACATGTGTTAGACGCTGCAGTTTGATGCCCGCGGGACGCCACACTTCAACGGAATGCGATCTGGCGGTGGAAGGAAGTCAACTTCATTCGCTTTCGAATGGCCAAACATGGAACTTCAGGCGTTGCATCACGTTCCCTGTTATGCGAACGCGTTGCTTCAGGTTGCTTCGCAATTCAAACTGCTGGAAATGATCGGCCCCGAGGTGACGCCTGAAGTCGACAAGGCGCGAACCGGGATTGGTAACACGAAGGCCACGAAGGCGAATTCATAGTTCGCACCGATCAATTGATCGTCAGCAGCATGAATGTCACAAATCGCGTTGTCAGGGCGCACTCCGGATTCAACGATAATCCATGGGATCGTCTGACTCCCACGACAACGCGATTCATTCTGTCTTCCCTTCGTGGTCTTCGTGCCCTTCGTGTTCAAAAAAAATTTACTGCATATTCCCGTCCAGAGGCCGTAGGACTGAGTCGTCGTCTTGATAGAGCGATCGAATCGTCGCTCGAAATGATTCAGGCGACGACTCGCTGTAGATTGAACGACCAGAACGCGTCCACAACTCCCGACAAGATGATTCGTATGCCGGACCTTGCGATTGAATTCGAAAACGATTGAAGGCCCTGCGAATCAGGGGAAGTAATTTCGGTAAAACTTTCGTGGGATCTTACTTCGCCGCGTGACACGATCGAGTTGCGTGCGATTTGAGTTTCGATGTGACAGGGCATTAACTCGTCCACATCGCGCATCGATCGTGCGATATCTCCCGACATGCGAATTCGATGCATTATGGGCTCGATGGCCTATTCGTAGCTCATTCCGAGCCAGAGAATGTCAGTGAAGTCATCCCACGTGAGATTCGCGAAATGCTCCGACCCGCCAGTGGATCGGCCCCCGTTGGGTTGTTCAAGGTCACTCGCCTCATCGTCATTGTCAAGACATCCCCGTACCGCACATTCCAGAAATGCAAATGGGTCGAAGTTGTACCATTGAACTCCCGTCGGCGAATCGATGCCAAAGGATATAAATTCATTGTCAAGCATTCCCTCATCCTCCATACGGCGGAGGTCAGCAATCTGGAAGAGTATGAGCTGTTCCCATGCCTTTCGTGGTGAAATCGCCGAATCGTGGTCGTCATAAGGGATTGATCGCCACGCGTCGTCGAAGGCAGGGGCCTCAGTGGAGAATGCGGCACGAAATCATTCACCAAGTTTGTCGACGGGGATCATCTCACCGTCCCAGGCTCGCGCAAGAAACCACAGGGAACGGAGGTACACCTCAAGACTCGGGTTCGGCAGCGATGACCGCTCGTTACGTAAATCGCTTACGACCCGATAAAGATGGAGAAATGGATTCATAAACTGGATAATGATTCTTTGAGGCGAGACATCCGGTAGCCTATCGACGCAAACGCTTAATAGCAGTATGGTATTCTAGACTCGTGGATTCGGTTCTGTCATTACGAAATGGAGTTCCCTATGATTTCGATTCCAGCATTCTGTGTCGCCGTGTTGCTTGCCGGTTCTCAGCTCGACGCGGAAGAGGCGCATCGAAATCAACAGATCGAGGCAGCGAACGCATCTGTGCCGAAATCTCTCGCGGAAGAATTCAACGAGCTTGCTCCTGCTTTGGTGGAGTCGCTCGATGACCCGGACGAGGATGTGCGGCGTCATGTTTCTGCGGCGCTTGTTTCTCTGGGGCCCGATGCGGTTCCCGCACTTCTGAAAGCGATTGACGGAAATCGCGCAAAACTTCGCGCAGAGGCTGCTCGTGTTATAGGCCGAATTGCCTCTAATAATCCGGGCGTCGCACGCGGCGCCATTCCAGTGCTCCTGAAGGCGTTAAAGGACGACGACAAGCATGTCAAGCAATCGGCAGCATTGGCGATTAGTCAGATTGTCGAACGCCAATACCGCGGGAATTGGCCGCAAACCACTGCCTACTGATGCACAACAAGGAGAAGACGACGCCAGTGGTCAAAGCTGAAATCGCGAGCGAAATCTGGACGCTGGATCGCTAGTCGACCGCTGCCGCAGCAGCATTCGATTGGGATCGAATCCGAACGGCCCCGGCAACTGCTTCCGAAACGGACGAGGATTTCCATCAACACAAATGCTGGTCACTACCCGAAAATGAACCATTGGAATCCTGCGCAATACCTGAAGTTTTCGGCCGAGCGGATCCGGCCTGCTGTGGATCTGGTTTCTCAGATTCACCTCGACGCGCCGCAACGGATTGTCGACATCGGATGTGGATCGGGAAACAGTACTCAGATTCTTCGCAATCGCTGGCCAGATTCTTCGATACTGGGTATAGACCATTCGCTCGAGATGATTGAAACGGCGATTCGAAGTTTTCCTGAGCAATCATGGTTGCATGAAGACATCGCGCTGTGGAAACCAGAAGTCTCCTGCGATCTTGTCTTTTCCAATGCGGCCTTACAATGGCTGCCAGATCATCGGACACTTGTCCGTCGCCTGTTCGCACACGTTGCTCCGGAAGGAGCGTTGGCATTTCAGATTCCCAGTGCAGTGTTCCCCAGAATTCGAACTCTGATCCATGAGATTTCACACGATGATCGCTGGTATGCTCGGATGGCACCTGCACGTGCTGCGCTCACGATGGAATCTCCCGGTTTTTACTACGATACGCTGATTGACATGGCCAGCAGAATTGACATCTGGGAAACGGAATATCAGCACGTGCTTCCGTCACAACTGGCAATCGTCGAATGGATTAGCAGTACAGGACTTCGTCCATTTCTCACCGCCTTGGATGCCGTTGCTGACAGAAACGCTTTTCTGGCGGAATTGCAACGCCGGGTTGACGTCGAGTATCAATTCCAGGCTGACGGCAAAGTGTTGTTTCCATTTCGCAGGACGTTTGTCATTGCGTATCATTAAAGCCTGAATCCACTGACGCTCAGATGGTGTCGATTTGAATTGTCGGACAGACAGAACTGAACATGCACATCGCAATAATCACTGCAGGCGGAGCCGGGATGTTTTGCGGTTCGTGCATCCACGACAATACGTGGGCCAGGGCCTTGGGGGCGGCGGGAGTCGAAGTCAGCCTGATCCCGCTTTACACTCCCATTCGCGTTGACGAAGCAGACCAGACAACGGCACCCGTCTTTTTTGGTGGGATCAATACGTATCTCGAGGGCAAGTATTCCTGGTGGCGTTCTGTACCGCGCTGGATGACCCGCTGGCTCGATTCGCCCTGGTTCATTCGGATTGTCACTCGACGCGCCATCAGCACAGATGCACGCGATCTGGGAGCCATGACAATCTCGATGATTGAAGGGGAGCATGGGCCTCATCAGCGGGCGGGAGAAGAATTGGCGGCGTACATCGCTCAATTGAAGCCCGATGTCGTCTGCTATAGCAACGCCCTGCTGTGCGGCAGCCTGCGAACGATCAAGCAATCCTTCTCGGGCCCGGTTTATTGTGTGCTGCAAGGTGACGACATCTTTCTCGATGGACTCGTTCCCCCGTATCGCGATCAGGCGATGCGGTTGCTGAGCGAACGGGCGAATGAGTTTGATGGATACATCACCCATAGCCGGTTCTATCGTGATTACATGGCAGACTATCTGAAGCTGCCAGTGGACAAGTTTCGAACGTTGCCGCTGACTCTCGATGCCGCGCCTCATGACGGACTTCCGAAACCGATCGGATCCCCGCCAACGGTCGGCTACTTTGCACGCGTCTGTCCCGAAAAAGGGCTCGATCAACTCGTCAAAGCGGTGATATTGCTGCAACAACGAATTCCGGATGTGCGACTGCTCGCTGGCGGTTACCTGGGCCCTCAGCATCAGGGTTATTTCGACGAAGTGGTCAAATCTGCTAAACCGTTGGGAAACAACTTCCAATACATCGGCAGCCCCGCAGATAAGAAAGGCAAGATCGAATTCCTGAAGTCGATCGATGTCTTTTGTGTTCCGACGGTCTATCAGGAACCGAAAGGGATTTACGTGCTGGAAGCATGGGCGAATGGCCTGCCCGTGGTACTGCCAAAGCACGGGGCATTTCCGGAATTGATAGAATCAACCGGTGGCGGCCTGCTGGTCCCGCCAAATTCATCCCAGGAACTGGCCGATGCGCTGGAGCGGCTTTTAACGGACGAGACACTGCGAACTGAATTGGCCCAACGTGGCCATTCAGGTGTGCGGGAAATGCATTCGCTACAACGCGTTGCCGAGCATACGCTTCAAATCTTTGGGGAAGCCTGACGCGTCACTACGAAACGACATGAACCAGCATCATGTCGTGCCATTCCAGTGACCAGTCGCTGCTTCCTACCAGTACCAGCTTGCTGCCGGAATCCAGCATCTTCTGCTCGCGCCCCAGTTCGGTGACAAACGCTAGAAGTTCTTTTGGAGGCTTGGCGACGGCTTCGGTTTCCACGGGGGAAACGCCCCAGAACAGACACATCCGTCGAGCGACTTCCGGCCTGTCGGTCAAAGCAATGATCGGAACATGCGGGCGCTGTTTGGATATTGCCATCGCAGTTTTGCCGCCAGCCGTTGCAGCGACGATCAGGTCGGCCCCCAGATGCGCCGCCGCAGTCGCAGCACCGTGTGTCACCGCTTCGGTGATCGCGGTGGCCCGATTTCGAGGCAGGCTGCGTGAGTCTGTTCCTGCTTTGCGAGGCTCCAGCAATCGCTCTGCTTCGCGAGCAATCCGGCTCATCATGGCAACCGCTTCCACCGGGAAGTCACCTGCCGCCGTTTCACCCGAAAGCATGACGGCATCTGTTCCGTCGAGCACAGCGTTAAAAACGTCACTGGCTTCGGCTCGCGTCGGAATCTCACTCTTTTGCATCGAATCGAGCATCTGAGTCGCGGTGATTACAGGTGTTCGATGTTCGTTGCAGAGCTGAATGATTTTCTTCTGCAGGCCGGGGACGCGATAGATGTCGGTCTCAACCCCCAGATCGCCTCGAGCCACCATCACGGCATCTGCCTCGGCAATGATCGCATCGAGATCCGCAATGGCTTCGGCTTTTTCAATCTTGGCAACGATCCACGGTGGCGTCTTTGTTTTGTGCTCTGCAATGACAGTGCGCAAGAGTTTCAAATCCTCTACGCGGCGGACAAAACTTAATCCGATGAAATCGATCCCATGGTCCAGAGCCCAACGTAAATCGATGCGGTCCTTTTCCGTCAGGCTGGGGGTACTCAGTGCAACGCCCGGAAGATTGACTCCCTGCCGACTGCGGATCAGTCCCGGTTGAACAACCTGACAGACGACTCGACCAGCGACGGGATCCTGAGTGACAACACGCAGTGAGACGATTCCGTCGGCGAGGAGAACTCGATCTCCCGGCCGCAGGTCGTCGATCAGGGGTTCGTATGTACATGTGAGTTGCGGAATCGTGGCATCGGAAGAACTTGAACAAGGAGTGCGAACGAATTCAACCTCGGTGCCATGCCGCAACCGAAGCCCCTCTTCTGGCAACATTCCCAGACGAATTTTGGGACCTGACAAGTCGCCGAGGATACCGACGGGCCTTCGTCTTTCGGCTGACAGTTCGCGAATCCAAGTCACGATCTGTGTGAACCAGTCATGACTGCCGTGAGCGAAATTCAGTCGAACGACATCCACACCCGCGTCGAACAGGGCCGCCAGTTTTTCGCGGCTTCCCGATGCCGGTCCGACGGTTGCGACGATCTTGGTCTTGACCAGCGGGCCTTCCCGATACAGCGGTTGTCCCGACTCCATAAACCAAACCCTTCTTTTGGCAGCCCGTGTCAAAATGGGTCAGACCCTTTGGACGGCAGTCGATTTGACTTGGAAATCGCATGCCCGAAGCGGGTCTCCCCCCTTTTGTCGCGAGCTGTTAGGCCTCAGATCACTTGCTGGGATCAATCTTCACATTAAATAACGTCGGATTGATCGACTTGACGACTTCGCCGGGCTTGGCGATTGGCAGTTTGCCGGTCAACTTGATCGACTTGGGGGGCAAGCACCCTTTTTCGTTGCAGGCTTGATAGTTGATCGTAATTTCCATGTCTTCGGTCAATCCGCCTGCTTCCTTGGGAACCTTCAATGTTCCGCGGACATGGACTTCGCCCTCATACACCATGACTTCGTCGTCCGACCCTTCAAACTTGAATCCAGTTCCTTTCGGGTACTTCACGTCAACCAGTTCCAATCCGTTCTTCGATTTCCAGGTGACCTTGGTCGGGATCTGAAATTCCTCCGTTGCTGGATTGGCGTTCACGTGCCAGCCCTTGGCAATTTCCAGAACAACGACAACCTGACAGGCACTCCCTGCGGGAAGTTTATCGACAGAAAGAAAGGCCTTCGCCTTGACATGTTCGGGCTTCTTGGGGGCGTCTTCCTTCTGTGCCGTTTGAACGACTTCCGCAGGAGCCTCAATGCCATCCGCCTGGACCACGGCACTCTCTTTGGCTGGTACAGAGATGTCCGACGTTTTCTTTGGCGAATCAGCCAACATTTCAGAAATCGCCAGAGCCAGTACCGTCAAACCTCGCGGAGACTGATCGAGATTCGAAGCAAACAGATCGACAATGGCCTTGGCCTCATCACGGTATCGCTTATCATCGGTCAGTTTGGCCAGCTTCGTCAGGTTTCGAGCGCTGACGCTGTTTCCCGCGGGCAACACGCCATCGTAGCAGTTCTTGGTACGAGCCAGCAGTTCCTCGTGCTGATGCGACGTGAAGAAGAATCCGCCACCCGCATCGTCACGGAACATCTTCAGTTGATCGTCCTGCAGTTTTCTGGCAGCTGTCAGCCACTTGGCGTCGTTTGTCACCGAATGCAGCGCCAGCAGTCCGTCAATGACGAATGCATAGTCATCGAGATAGGCATTGAGCTTGGCAACGCCAGCGGTGTGCGTATGCAGCAGTTTCCCCTGGGGATCTCGCATATTCGTCAGCACGAACTGAGCAGCCTTTTCGGCAATCCGAATAAAGTCAGGCTGGTTCAATGTTCCGCCAGCACGTGCGAATGCTCCAATCATCAGACCATTCCAGCCGGCAAGAATCTTTTCGTCGCGAAGCAGCTTTTGTCGCTGATTCCGAACGTCGAGCAGTTTTTGTCGAGCGACCGTGAATTCGTCCGTGACTGCTCCAGAACGAGTTCCCCCGAGGGAGACATCTTTCGCGGGACCGGGCAAGTGATCGATGGAAAGCCGCAACACGTTTCCGTGTTCAAAGTCAGACAATTCTTTGACGTGATAGGCATCCTTGAATGCTTCCGAATTCTTGCCGAGGATCTTGTCAATGTCGCGAGATTCCCAGACGTAGAATTCCCCTTCGATGCCGTTGGTTTCAGCATCCAGAGCCGAAAAGAAGCCCCCTTCGCTGCTCGTCAACTCACGTTCGACGAAGCCCAGCACCTCCTCAGCAACCTGCTTGTAGAGTGGATTTTTTGTCGCAGCAAAGGCATTGGCATACAGATCTGCGAGTTGTGCCTGGTCGTACAACATCTTTTCGAAATGGGGAACCAGCCATTGCCGGTCGACCGAATAGCGATGGAAGCCGCCTCCGAGATGATCCCGGATTCCGCCGCAGGCCATATTCATCAGGGTCAGGTCGAGTAACTTTGCAGCATCAGGATCTGGATTGTGTTTCAATGATTCCTGAACGAACAACAGCTTGGCTGGCGTGGGAAACTTGGGGCCGCGAGATCGCTGTGGGCTGAAGTCGACACCACCGTATTCCGGGTCGAAACTGGCGACCACCGCACCGAACGATTTTTGAACGAGATCCTGGTTGGCTTCCACTGGTTTCAGAGAGAGCTTGGGACGCATCACGCGGCGAGTTTCATTGGCAAGAATCTCGGCGTTCCCTTCCATCTGCTCTTTTTTCGTTCCCCACAGATCGATTAATCGTTCCAGGACTGTCGGGAATCCGGTCGCT
This sequence comes from uncultured Schlesneria sp., assembly GCA_963977965.1. Taxonomy (GTDB): domain Bacteria; phylum Planctomycetota; class Planctomycetia; order Planctomycetales; family Planctomycetaceae; genus Schlesneria. The sequence goes on along the minus strand of CAXBSB010000052.1, from coordinate 2,053 downwards.
CCGTCGGTGTCTTCAGGAGGAAAATACGTTCCCCCGGCGACGGGCTTTCCTTCGGGGGTCATGAACATCGACAACGGCCAGCCGCCGCCAGACGCACTGCCGATGGCCTGGTAATAAACCTGCAATGCCGTCATGTAAACGTCGTCAACGTCCGGCCGTTCTTCGCGATCGACTTTGATGCAGACAAAGTGCTTGTTCAGCGTTTTCGCAATCGCTTCGTTCTCGAAGACTTTGCGTTCCATCACATGGCACCAGTAGCAACTGCTGTATCCGACCGAAAGGAAAATCAGCTTCCCTTCTTTCTTAGCCTTCTCAAACGCCTCAGGCCCCCACGGATACCAGTCAACGGGGTTGTGAGCATGCAGCAGCAGGTAAGGGCTGGTTTCACGAACGAGCCGATTCGGTTTCGCCTTAGCTTTCTGAGTTGCCTTGGCATCGTCGACAGCAGCACCTTGCTTCGATGCGCATCCGAGCAGAATCAGGCCCGCGAGGCCAAGGATGAGTCCGTAAGGTCGTGCCTGTCGTTTCATGTCGCAGCTCCATCTGTCGAGCGTTCGGCTGTCAGCTTTCGGCAAAAGGGGATTCGCCGAGTTTCATGCATATCATCCCGGTGCTGAGATGAACAGGCGGGAGGTCAGCAAACACTCTCCTCGCGCCTTGCATGGTCGGCATCATTCTAAGTTTAAACGGACGATGGGGGAAGTCCGCGCAGATTTCATGTCTTGTCTTTCAGATCGCGGGACGCTGTTTGGAGTGACGAATGGAAGCAAATCGAAGACGCAAGTAGAATCATCGTGCAATTATCACGGAGAAAGAGCTTGCCAAGCATCACATTCGCTGACGTCACTTTGGATGACTTCGAACGATTGGTCACAATCCGCATCGCTGCGATGCGTGCCAGTCTTGAGGCTGTCGGACGCTTCGATCCTGATCGAGCGCGTGAGCGATTGCGGAAATCGTTCTTTCCCGAGTTCACGCAAATCATCATTGCCGATTCGCAATCGATCGGGTTCTACACGCTTCGTCCGGTTGAGGATGGCCTGCATCTCGACCATTTTTACATCCATCCTGACTGGCAATCACAAGGGATCGGTTCCCAAGTCCTGCGCTCCCTGCTGACAAAAGCTGATGCCGAACAAGTTGCAGTCCATCTCGGAGCATTGCGCGACAGTCCCTCAAACCGGTTTTACCAGCGACACGGATTCACAGTCACGGGAGAAGACGAGTGGGACGTCTATTTTGTTCGCAATCCCGCTGGGCGACTGTGAATGGCAGGAATCTGCCAACGGAAAGAAGCGATCTTCGAAAAACTGTCTGTGACGTCAGCCTTCCTGCTGCCCAAGCGATTTCGTGGAGTCCATGACAAGAGAACAGGCTCCTGACAGGACGAACGCAAACATGCATACGGCAAACATCATATTCCATTGACTGATTGTGGGGGTTTCTCCAAGAACCCGATCGTAGATCAGCGGTGCCACAGCAGCACCAAGATTTCCCCACATATTGGCCCATCCCAGGACAGATCCCGTGTATTTGCCGCCAACGTCCTGTGCATAGGCCCAGACCGCCGGGTTTCCCATATCGACGGAAAACGCCATCAGGCAAAGAGCACAGACATAGCCCCAGGGAAGCCAATGATTCGATGCATCGGGCGTGAAGCAGATCCCCAGCAGAAGGCAGATTGCGTAGCCCAGGCCAGCCGTAAACCGAGTGGCCAGAATCGGCAGTCGGCGTCCCCATTTGCGACCGCCAAACTTCGTCGCCCGATCAGTCCACCCTCCCCCCAAGTACATTCCCACGATTCCCGCCGCAGTGGGAATCGCTGTCATGATTGCCTGACCGCTGAGCGGAATTGAATGAACCTTGTCCAGGTATCTTGGCAGCCATGTCACCACAAAAACCCAGCCGATGTTTGTAAAGGCCTGCATCATGCTGTTGCCCCACAAACTGAGGCTGGTGAGCATCGGCACGAATGGAAAGGGAGGGCTTTGTACAACAGAAGCATTGGACGCAGATTCGCCGCTAATCAGAGTTTGTTCCGGCTGATTGCACC
>CAXBSB010000051.1:0-35527 GCA_963977965.1 uncultured Schlesneria sp. | reverse complement strand
TATGTCCATATTCTGGATGCGAAGTCGGAATTTCCGCGAAACAATGGATCGCCTCCGGAAATCTCTGTTGCGACAGAAACCATTCCGCCAGCCACGAAAGAATGTCAACCCGACTGGCACGGCGCCCGTACTTCGCCTCAAAGGCTTCTTTCGCCAAAAGATACTCTTTTTCCGAAACCCCGGAAGGAAGAGAAATGCGACTTGGAAACAACCAGAAACCAACTGTCGCCATCAAACACAGGATCAGTGTCCCGATAACGACTTTGCGGGGGACAGTACCAATTGCCCTGGAAATGCGGCCGACAAATCGCGTTGGAGGCATCGAATATGCCATTGATGAGAGTTGATGAATGTGATTTCCGGATAATACCCGCCATTTATTCGTTTTTCTCCTGAATTCTGCCGATTTACTCGCTTTGGAAGCGATAACGCTTTTCCGCTGGGCAGAACATATCTGCAACCAATTACAGAAAAACACCTTACGACGGAATTGCATTCTGCAGATGCGTCGAATGACTCATCCTATGAAGATATTCAGAATACTTTTCGTTTGACACCATCACCAAGACACTTTATTTTCATAAAGTGCGTTTTTTCATTTTTCCTTAACTTTTGGAGAAAGCTATGCCCAGAATCGATTGGCGCAAACGAGGATTCACGTTGATTGAGTTGCTGGTGGTAATTGCAATCATCGCTGTGCTCATTGCGTTGTTGCTGCCAGCCGTTCAGCAGGCGCGAGAAGCAGCACGACGTACCCAGTGCAAGAACAACCTGAAGCAGGTTGGTTTGGCACTGCACAACTACCATGACACGTACCTGCGATTCCCAGCAGCCATCTATTTCACCGATGGAAACACAATCCAAGGCTACAACCAGACTGATAATCTGGGACCAAGCTGGCTGATCGGATTGCTGCCGTACTTTGATCAGGCCCCTCTGTACGCGAGATACCAGTTCAACGCCAAGGCGAATTCGGCAGCGAATCAGCCAGTCGTCAGCCAGCCAATGCCAGCATTGAGCTGCCCGAGCGATCCCTATTCCACCGCCGGAAACAAATTCACCGGTTTCACGAACAACATTCCGTTTGCACGTGGAAACTACGCCGCATCAAGTACTGCTGCTGCAGGTACCAATTCCAATTGGTCGACCATCGCTTCATCTGATCGTGGACTCATGGGGATTCAGGGTTGGGGTAACATCGCAGCAGTGATCGACGGGACCTCCAACACGGTCGCTTCATGGGAAATTCGAGCTGGTACGATGGCTAGCGATCCTCGCGGAACATGGGCGAACGGAAAAGTCGGTGGTGGATTGGTCGGAAACTGCCTCAACCGATACAACAACGGTACGACGACTGGCGACTGCTACGGGATCAACGAAGGAACTCACAGCAACGGCGACGATTGCTGGGGACCTTCAAGCTATGACAACCCATCAATTGGCATGGGTGGCTTCTCTGGTGGTGATGGACAAGCAGGTCCCAAGAGCCTGCATGTCGGTGGTGTTCACGCATTGATGACAGATGGTACGGTCCGCTTCATCAACCAGAACCTGGATGGCAACACCATGCGAGCCATTATTGGTATCGCCGATGGTACGACAGTTGGTGACTTCTAATTGAGTTCCAGAGGCATGCGACGCATCCTCGACGTGGCGAAGTATCTATTAACAAACATGAGGTTCAACACGAGTATGACAACGAGATTTTCTCCTTCTTTGATGGTGCTCGCTCTTGCAGTCGTTGGTTGCGGCCAAGCTGAAAAGAAGGAACTGCCGAAAATCACCCCGGCTCAACAGGCAGATTTGGATAAGGGGCATGCTGAGGCGAAAGCAAAAATGGAAGGCGGCTCAAAGCCTGCCGATGCGCCGAAGTAGTCCTCAGATCACTCTCCGAGATTCAGACTCCGTGGCAACATGGGTCGTCGAATCACGGGCCGTCGAATGAAGAATGGCCCCAGCCGTAATATTGCGGCTGGGGCCAGTTTCTTTCTAGACATCAAGCATCCCGCCAAAACGTTTGGCGCCAGTCGCGACACAGACCACGATAGTCAAATCGCCAGTCTCCTGACGGCCAATAGCTGTGGCGCTCGGGTCGATCTCAACCGATCGCACGTCGCAGCAGGTTCGTCGTGATCTTCTGGACTCGCTCGTCGGGGCCATGAGGCCGGCTCCAGTGAGACCATGGCAGCATGTGACCAGGCGGGCTCGACAAGTCCTGGCACCAGAAAATCGTTGACGCGTTGAAGACGAAATTGTTTTTCGGGCCAGGATAGATCGTCGCGGTCCAGTGCTGGGGTCGGGTTCCTCCCTGAAGTGCCGTTCCCTCACCCACGATTTCCAGCCCCGGAATATCCTCGGGCGGGTCGCCATGGTATTCCCAGCCGATCAGCCCGGGAATTCGATCACCCTTCTTCATTTCGGTTCCTGCAAATATCCAGTGATCGGGATTTGTGCAGATCCAATCCCCACCGCCATTTACCGGGTCAACGTTTCGAGAACCAATCAAGTACCCTTCATCGGGGCCTCGATGAGGAAACGGACCGTTCAGCTTTTCACGCAGTTCGGCATACGTATGCTTGCCGCCATACGGTCCCCCGCGAAACATGATCCGATTGGCGACTCCACTGCTGCTATCCCGATACGGCGTCACCCAGCAGACAGAATTCCCCGAAAAGAACAACAGGTTCACCCCCGCGTCCCGCATCTTTACGACGCTTTCATACTGGCGGATATCCCAGTATTCATCGTGCCCGACACTCAGAAACGCTTTGCACTTCAAGCCTCGATCAGGAGTCAGCATGTCACTGTTGGAACAGTACGAGACGTCATATCCCTGTTGCTCCAGCCAGTAAGCCATCGGAAACTCGAAGCACAGCCACTCCCCGGAACCGATCGATTGCGGGTTTTCGTAAATCTGTGCGTATTTGGAATACGGCCGATCAAAACTGACGTCAGCCCATGGACCTTCTGTCCCTTTGGGATGGGTGTAAACGGAATAGTTGTCAGGCCAGCGGTTGTACGCCTGCCAGGTATTGTCCGAACATTGCAGCAGGATCTCTGCAGGGCGATCATCTCGCACGATGAAGACAACATAACTCTGCCAGTACCCCGCCGCAGGATCATCTGCCAGCAGACTCAAGCGGCCCAGGTAGACCCCGCTGACCCAGTCGGCCGGGATCTTCAGCGATGTGGAAGCCTGCCAGCGACATTCATGCAGATTCTTCTCACCGGGCTTCGGGACATCCTGCTTCTTTCCCTCGAATGGCCCCAGAGTGGTCATCAGCCGAGCCCCGCGGCCTTGATAGTATCCTGTGCGGAAAATCTCGATCTTGAACGGTCGGGGCGGATCCGTTGACACCATGATGTCGATCGTGTCACCGGCTGCGACACTTTGCCGTGAACAGTAGCCTTCAATCCACGGGGATCGAAAGCCCCCCGTCTTGTCCAAGCGGACGCGAGTCAACTGCCAGTCCGTGGCCCCCGGCTTCTGGTTCTCTTCAACGATCCGATTCATCCGGCGTGGTTGCTCGTCTCGTTCAGCCGCCTGGCATTCGCCCGAGTCAGGCCCGAGGTTTCCACCAAGAGATGCCAACGACGCAGCAGCCATTCCTTTCAACCAGTCGCGTCGTCCCACTTCAGAACCATCGCCCGAATTCTCACCTCGCTCATTCGTCGAATCGTCAGACATGGCTGTCCTTCCAGATCGCATCGAGTTTCAGTGTGCTACGCCAGAGATGAAGCAGATTCTGGATCTGCAGCGAATTACTTGTCCGTGCTCATCTCTTTCTCTTTGTCCATCTCCACCTCTTTTTTCATCTCTTCGGAATCACCCTTTTCAGATTCCAGCGATTCCAGTGGCTTCACTTTCTTCTTTTTCTTCTCGATCGCAGACTCGGCCTTGTCGGTCGAGGGAGGTTTCAATTCTCCCTTCACCTTGACCTGATATTTGCCAGAAAAGACGACCTTGCCATTGAATTTGCGTCCACGGATTTCGAAGCCTTTCGCGCCTGGAGGCAGCAGGAAATACAACGCTCCTTCGCGGTCTTCGTAGACGCACCGGTAGGGGGACTGGCCATAGATGGCCTCCACCTGAAGCCCCAGACCACGAGCCAGCGCGGTCAGTCCCAGCGAGTTGCGATAATCGTTCAGCGAGCTCTTTGCGGCGGATTTGTCGAGGACCTTCTTGTAGTCGTTGATGAAATCGGTCCCCGCCCGCTCCAGTTCTGCGACCCGGTACTCTTCGAGTTCAAATGAGTGCTTCTTGCGGTAGTTGATCAATGCAGGGTCGTTTTGGGTCTCAACCCGATAGAACTGAGTCTGCACTCCGGCGTTGAGCCGAACTTCCATCGTACGCTTGTTGGCACCAATCAAAACCTGCATATAAGGGCTGTTGAAGGGAACAGACGACTTCTCAAGCTGCTCAAGAGCCTCTTTCAATTCCTCAGGAGATTGCTTGAAAAGCCCCCGGTCGACGTCCGCCGGATCCAGTTCCAGCACCCCAGCGAACTCGGCTGTCAACTCTCCTACTAGCCGTTCAGACTGATACTGCTGCCAGACAAACCAGCCAACAGCACCAATCAGTACGAGTCCAAATCCGACGGGAATCAGCCAGTTCCCGCCGCTCTTCTTTTTCTTCAGCTTGCTGGCGATTGATCCAGCAGGCAATGCCCGTCGGGGTGCCTCAACGGGAAGCTGCCCCAGCGGACGCGGGGCAGGTGCGAAGACATCCACGGTTGCTGGAGCAAATTCGTCACCCGCAGCCTCGGCAAATTCATCCGGCGATGCCGTGGCGAACGTGACGTCCGAATCATCCTGATTCTCGACAACAGGCTCATCGGACTCAGGTGCAATGAACAGATCATCAGGATTGGGTGCCTTGGGAGCCGCCTTGGTGGAGACCTTCGGAACAGTGATTCGACGTGCGCAGCGGGGACATTTCCCTTTTCCGCCCCCCGCATTATCGGGAACGCGAATCATTGCTGAGCAATACGGGCAGTTAAATTCGATAGCCATGCGACGATCAAACAGCAAAACTTCAGGGGATTGGAAACACAAACGATCAGCACTCTACTTTATGACGCCATCGTCGTCACGTGCGCAGTCAGTATTTGATGCCCGGATTTTGCGAGTTAACGATCTCTTCACTTCGCGATTTGTCGGTGAATTCGTGACGTTTGGACCTATGACTTTGATCGCGAAGCGATCGCAGAACGAAGTCGGGGTTGCAGCGAAGCGGAAACCCCGGAATGGAATCGTGGCGAAGCGGGAGCCTCACCGCCTCGCCCTCCCGTTTTGTCTGTAATTCTGACAACCACAAACCAGACGCTGCCAAAAATCGTGCCCCGCGTTGAGTGCCTCTCGCCCGTCTCCAAAAACGCATTCGCCGCTCGATGAATCGTTGTGTCTTCCACTCGTTTCCAGTCTGATAGATGATGTCAATTCGACTTTGCACGAACGTCACGGGATCTCCCAAACCAAGGAATGACGATGACTCACGCGATTCAACGAGCGGTCATTGTGATCACGATGTTGACGACAGCAAGAGCTTCAGCGGATGAACCTGCTCCGATCGCCTATCCAGATCACTCCCGCTTACTGGTTGTTCGAGATGCAAGCGGCAACGAACGTCCCGTCACATCCAAGGACGACTGGGCAGTTCGAGTCCGCCATATTCGCGCCAACATGCAACAGGTGATGGGACCGCTGCCTGGCAATGACCGTCGAGTCCCTCTGGATGTCGAAACGATTTCAGAAGAGCGGACCGACAAGTATCTGCGTCGGAAACTAAAGTTTACGCCTGAACCTGGTGACCGTGTGCCGGCCTGGCTGCTGATTCCACCTGGCCTGAGCGATAATCAAAAAGCCCCGGCGATGCTTTGCCTGCATCAGACGAACAACGTCGGAAAGAATGAGCCTGCCGGGTTGGCGGGCCTCAAGTCCCTCTATTACGCTCACGAACTGGCAGAACGCGGATTTGTCTGCATCGTTCCGGATTACCCGTCGTTTGGCGAGTACCATTACGACTTCAAAAAGCAGGGGGCACATTATGCCAGCGGTTCGATGAAGGCGATCTGGAACAACATGCGAGCCGTCGATCTGCTCGAAACACTCCCGTTCGTCGATAAATCCCGGATCGGGGTGATCGGACATTCGCTCGGCGGACATAATGCGTTGTTCACCGCAGCGTTTGATGAACGCCTGAAAGCCGTTGTCACCAGTTGCGGTTTCACGCCATTCCATGACTATTACAAGGGAAAACTGGCAGGATGGACCAGTGACCGTTACATGCCGCGCATTCGCGATGTCTATGGAAATGATCCTGACAAAGTCCCTTTTGACTTCTACGAAATCGTCGGCAGCCTCGCCCCACGCGGTCTCTTTTCAAACTCCCCGATCCACGACAGCAACTTCGATCTGGATGGAGTTAAAAATGCTTTTCAAAAAGGAAGCGAAGTCTATTCGCTCTTCGATGCGAAACCCCAATTGCAACTCGTCACCCCTGACGCCCCTCACGACTTTCCAGAAGCCGAACGCATGAAAGCGTACGAGTGGTTGCAGAGGCAGTTAAAATAATTGGGGGTCGATCGATTGCAACGCGTGATGCATCACGTCGTCAGGAATTGTCACATCGGGACGCTGTGTACCTCTATGGCACGTTCGATTACTCGATTGTTGCCTCTCTCCCCTTCGTACTCTTCGCGCTCTTCGTCTACTCTTCTGCATCCGATTCAACACCTGTTTCGCGTCGAATGGCATCAGCGAGTCGGGCGGGGTCGAGTTGCTCGACGATTGCATACCGACCATCTGACCAGCGGACAAAGTCGATCTGCTTGCAGCGAAGACTGCAGAACGGGGCGGTCGACACTCCTTCTTCAGATGTCGCTGCCACTGATTTGCCGCAGACGGGGCAGGTCATCGGACGAACCATGAGATGCCCTCGCTACTTCTTCGAATCGGAACCAGATGAGCTTCCGCTGGAACCTGACTCGGACTTCTTCGGTTCGCTAGATGCCGATTGAGACGCTTTATCCGCCTCGGCCGATTTCTTGTACGAGTCGCTGCGATAATCGGTCAGATAGAATCCCGAACCACGAAAGATCAGTCCCGCCCCGGCACCGATCAGGCGAATCGCTTTCTTCTTGCCGCAACTGGGGCACTTCTTCGTTGGCTCGGCTTTGATTGATTGAAATTCTTCCCACGTGTGGGAGCAGGCATCACATCGGTAATCATACGTTGGCATGTCAGTCTCCCTTTATGAATTCCTGCAGACGAGTTTCCAGATCGAATTCGTTTGCAGGAAGACAATTCATCAGCCAATGGCGAATCTTGTTGTCGTTCAAACTACTTGGACACGATCACCTTGCTGGGGCGAACGATTCGATCATGCAACATGTAACCTCGTTCAACATCGTGCAAGACTGTCATCGAGGGATGCTCTTCCGAGGGAATTTGCGAGATCGCTTCGTGCAGGTTGGGATCAAACGGCTGGCCCACGGCTGGGATTGACTTCGCGCCGAAACCGTTCAGAGCGGTTTCCAACTGCTTGATGGTGAGCTGAATCCCCTGGATCAATTCGTCGACGTTTTTAGATTGAGCCGCAGCCATGATGGCTCGATCAAGTCCATCGAAAGCGGGAAGCAGAGTCTTCAGAAGAGGCAGTGCCGCGTACTTGCGATCCTCTTCCATCTCTCGCTGCATGCGCCGTCGATAGTTGTCGTGATCAGCAAGGGCTCGAGTCCATTTTTCCTTGAACTGATCTCGTTCGGCTGCGGTCGCTTCCAGTTGTTCGTGCAGCGTGGGGGCAGTCGAATCGGTGGACTCGGTCTTCGCTTCAACATCTTCGTTCGGAACTGTGGTTTCATCACTCATGATTCAGCCTTACGTTTTGCAAGGGCCATGGCCCCGACACAATTCTATGCTAAGCTGCCGGGTGTGATTCATTCGGAATCCAGTCCCGGTCAACGTACTAATCAGCCTCTTCTGCGGCTCCAAAAAACTCTTTCAGCGATTCGAAGAACGATTTTCGGTGAGCACTGACCTGCTTGTCATCCAGTTCAGCCAGTTGTCGCAACAATTCTTCTTGTTTCTTCGTCAGCTTCTTGGGAACTTCGACCTGGAACTGCACGTGGAGATCACCTCGAGATCCGCCATGTGGATCAGGCATCCCCTGCCCTCGCAGCCTGAGGATTTCTCCGGGTTGAGTTCCCGGTGAAACCGTGACTCGGTGCTTACCCGTCAGGATCGGGATGTCGATTTCAGTCCCCAGTGCGGCCTGAGCGAATGTGATCGGAACCTGGCAAGTCAGATTCTTGCCGTCGCGATCGAACAGGTTATGCGGCTTGACGTGGATCTCAACATACAAATCCCCTGGTGGACCGCCGCTCTCACCCGCTTCACCTTCGCCCCGCAGGCACAATTGCATGCCGTTATCAACACCCGCAGGAACCTTGACTGTAATCTTCGAAGACCGGGACACAACGCGTGAGCCACGACAGTCCGTACACTTGTCCCGAACGATCTGCCCCTGGCCACGACAGCCTGGACAGGTCGTTTGGACTCGGAAGAAGCCTTGTGACTGGACCACCTGACCACGTCCGCCGCAGTAGTCACACGTCGTTGGTTTTGTCCCCGGCTTAGCGCCTGTTCCATTGCAGGTGACGCACGAAACGTGCTTGTCAATTTCCAGATCCCGCGAACAACCGACAGCCGCATCGAGCAGGTCAATTGTCAATGAGGTCTGCAGGCTATTGCCTCGACGAGCACGAGACCCTCCGGATTTTCGACCTCCGCCGAAGAAGTCACCAAACATATCGCCAAAGGCATCCATGATGTCGCCGACATCGCCGAATCCTGCTCCGCCACCCCCGGCAGCACCGTCGACTCCGGCATGCCCGAATCGATCATAGCGAGCCCGCTTGTCGGGATTGCTGAGGACGTCAAAAGCTTCGGCCGCTTCTTTGAAAGCCGTCACCGATGCTTCATCCCCCGGATTTCGGTCAGGATGGTGCTTGGCCGCCAGCTTGCGATAGGCACGCTTGATTTCGTCGTCAGACGAAGTCTTTTCGACGCCCAGCACTTCGTAGTAATCCCGCTTCGTCGCCATCACGGCTCCGCTCCAACGTATTCAAGGGACAGGCCCCTGACCGGATTTCAGCATACGCTTTATTCGCAAAGTCGCTTGCAGACTCTCATGCTTCCAGAAAGGCATCTCGATTCGAGGCATTCCGGATAGACAACGAACCGCCGAGGAAGACCTCGGCGGCTCGCTGGTATCATGCTCTCCCCTGTTCAGTCGGGGAACTGGTATCGTCGACTTCAATCAATCGCAACGAGCCGTCGCGTTGTGCATCAGACTGCCTGCTGTCGACATGGCCGACAGTAATCAGCCTGCGATCAGTGAACCGCTCCTTCAACCTTCGACTTCGGCTTGCCGTCGGTGTCGTCGCTGCGAGTCACCAGGACCGATGTCGTCAGCATCAAGCCGGCGATCGATGCCGCGTTGCGAAGGGCGCTCTTCACAACCTTGGCCGGATCGATAATCCCTGACTTGTACATGTCAACGTACTTGCCCGCGTTGGCATCGTAACCGGTGTTGGTTGACAGGTTGCGAACTTCGTCAGCCACAACACTTCCATCCAGTCCACAGTTGTTGACGATCTGGCGGATTGGACCTTCCAGCGCCTTGGCAACGATCTGAACACCGATCTTTTCATCGCCCTTGGCTTTGACTTCGCTGACTGCTGCGATCGCTCGCATCAGGGCAACGCCACCGCCTGGCAGAATTCCTTCTTCGACCGCAGCACGCGTTGCATGCAGTGCGTCTTCCATACGAGCCTTGGTCTGCTTCATTTCGGCTTCGGTGGCAGCACCAACCGAAATGATTGCAACCCCGCCGGTCAACTTGGCGAGACGTTCCTGGAACTTCTCACGATCGTACTGGCTTTCGGTCTGCTCGATCTGACGACGAACCTGATCGACGCGAGCCTTGATTTCTTTCGGATCCCCGGCACCTTCGATGATGGTACAGGCGTCCTTGGTGACTTCGATCTTCTTGGCCCGGCCGAGCTGATTCAGTTCGACGGTGTCAAGCTTGATACCGAGGTCTTCGGAAATCAACGTACCACCAGTCAGAGTCGCCATATCTCCCAGCATCGCCTTGCGACGATCGCCGAAGCCTGGAGCCTTGACGGCACAGACTTGCAGAACGCCTCGCAGCTTATTCACAACCAGAGCGGTCAGGGCTTCGCCGTCAACGTCTTCGGCAACGATCAGCAGTGGCTTGCTGCGCTGAGCGACCTTTTCCAGGACTGGAACCAGATCCCGAAGGCTCGAAATCTTCTTTTCGAACATGAGGATGTAGGCGTCGTCGAGGATCACCTTCATTTCTTCGGGGTTGGTCACGAAGTAGGGGGAGATGTAGCCTTTGTCGAACTGCATCCCTTCGGCGAGCTGCAGAGTCGTGCTGTTTCCCTTGCCTTCTTCAACGGTGATCACACCATCGCGGCCAACCTTTTCCATGGCGTCAGCGATCAGATCGCCAACGGCACGATCACTGTTTGCCGAGATCGAGCCGACCTGGGCAATCTCTTCCTTCGACGAGACAGGCTTGGCCATCTTTTCGATGAATTCGATTGCAGCGTCGACTGCCTTGTCGATCCCTTTGCGGACGACAGTTGGGTTTGCACCCAAGGTCAGGCTGCGAAGGCCTTCCTGATAGATCGCTCGGGCCAGCACGGTTGCGGTGGTCGTTCCATCGCCAGCGGTGTCGCTGGTCTTCGAAGCGACTTCGTTGACCAGCTTGGCACCCATGTGCTCATACGGGTCTTCGAGTTCCACTTCCTTGGAGACGGTCACACCGTCCTTGGTGACGACGGGATTGCCGAACGACTTGTCGATGATCACGTTTCGACCGGTCGGCCCCATCGTCACAGCAACGGCCTGCGCCAGCGTCTCCACGCCCTTCTGCAGCTTGAGGCGGGCTCGGTCATCGAACAACAGTTGTTTAGCCACGACAGGGCTCCTGTGGAAAATAATAGGTAGTGGATGGTGGGTAGTGGATCGGGAACAACTCTGAATCGGTCTGGACTCGTGGTTTTCCTCGCCACTATCCACTTTCAATCAGCGACGGTCTCCAGACCCCGCCGAAGCCGCCGACCAACGGCCAGTCTGACTGGCCCTTTCAGGGTTCACAGTGCCAGCAGTTTACTGGCACTGCGACACTTTCGTATTACGCAACGACCTTGGCGAGAATATCGGACTCACGCAGGATCTTGACTTCCTTCTTGTCGACTTCGATCTCGGTCCCGCCGTACTTCGCAAACAGGACTTCATCGCCAACCTTGACTGCGATCGGGCAGCGTTCGCCACTGTCCAGCAGGCGGCCAGGACCAACAGCGATCACTTTGCCACGTTGTGGTTTCTCCTTGGCAGCATCCGGCAGCACGATGCCGCCAGCGGTCTTTTCTTCGGCTGACAATGGTTCGACAACGACTCGGTCATCGAGAGGCTTGAGGTTCATGCAGACACTCCTTGGTTAATTAGCTTTGTCAGATGTCGGCAGTGGACCGGCCAGACCAGATCCACTGCCGTTATTTTCGTAGCCGTGCTTACGCACACAGAAACAGCAGCCGTTCGGTTTGAGGCTTGGCTTAGAAGCCACCCATGCCGCCCATGCCACCCATCCCCATGCCGCCCATACCTCCCATGCCACCCATCCCGCCCATGCCTCCGCCGTCGTGATGGTCGTCGTGATGGTGATCGTCTTCTTTTGGCTTTGGAGCTTCGACGACAATGCTGTCCGTGGTCAACAGGAGGCAGGCAACGCTGACAGCATTCTGCAATGCCGAGCGAACCACCTTGGCTGGATCGACCACACCGAATTCGAACATGTCGCCGTAGCGTTCATTCAATGCGTCGTAGCCGTGGGACTTTTCCTTCGACTTGCGAACATTGTTTGCCACGACGGCGCCGTCGAGACCGGCGTTTTCGGCGATCGTACGGATCGGCATTTCGAGGACGCTCTTGATCAGCGACACGCCGTGTTGTTCATCGCCCGTCAGCTTGAGCTTATCGAGTGCCGCAGCACATCGGAGCAATGCGACACCACCCCCAGGAACAACCCCTTCTTCGATGGCAGCTCGCGTTGCGGCGAGAGCGTCGTCGAGCAGGTCCTTGCGTTCCTTCATTTCCGTTTCAGTGTGAGCACCAACGCTGATCTGAGCCACACCACCGGCGAGCTTTGCGAGCCGTTCCTGGAGCTTTTCGCGATCGTATTCGCTGTCGGTCTTGGTGATCTCATGGCGAATCAACGCAGCTCGCCCTTCGATTTCAGCCTTCTTGCCGGCACCTTGAACAACCGTGGTGTTCTCGGCGTCAACGCGAATCTTCTTCGCGACACCCAGATCACTCAACTCAACAGCTTCCAGCTTCAGGCCAAGATCCTTGAAGATCGCCTTGCCACCGGTCAGAACCGCGAGGTCTTCCAGCATGGCCTTGCGACGATCACCGTAGCCAGGTGCTTTGACCGCACAAATCTTCAGGATGCCACGCAGTTTGTTGACGACCAGCGTTGCCAGAGCTTCGCCTTCGATGTCTTCGGCGATGATCAACAGTGGCAAGCCAGCCTTGGAAATCTTTTCCAGCAGCGGGACCAGCGACTTGGCGCTGCTGATCTTTTCTTCGCAGAGCAGAATTCGGCAGTTGTCGAGTTCAACAACCTGGTTGTCTGCATCGGTCACGAAGTGCGGCGACAGGAAACCTCGCTCGAACTGCATCCCTTCGACGAGTTCGACTTCGGTGTTGATCTGACGCCCCTCTTCGACCGTGATCACGCCGTCTTTGCCAACCTTCAACAGGGCATCTGCCAGAATCTGGCCGATTTCTTTGTCGTTGTTACCGGCAATAGCCGCGACAGTTTCGATCCCCTTGCGATCGTCAGCCTTGACGGGCTTTGCGAACTTCTTCAGTTCTTCAACAACCGCATCGACAGCCTTCTGGGCGCCGCGGCTGATTGCCATGGGATCGTAGCCACTGGCGATGTAGCGGAGGCCGTTGCGGAAAATCGCTTCGGCCAGCACTGTCGCGGTGGTCGTTCCGTCCCCAGCAACGTCACTCGTCTTGGAAGCAGCTTCCTTCACGAGTTGCACACCCATGTTTTCGAACTTGTCCTCCAGATCGATGTCCTGAGCGACGGTCACACCGTCCTTGGTCACCTTCGGAGAACCCCACCCTTTGTCGAGCACCGCATTGCGGCCACGTGGGCCCAAGGTACTCTTGACTGCACGGGACAACTTCGACACGCCTTCGAGCAGGCTCTTGCGTGCCTCTTCGTCATAACTGATCAACTTAGCCACAGCGACTCCTCAACCAGCAAAACAGGCTTGGTAGGACAACAGTGTTCGCTTTGCAGAGCGGAAACTCGTTGCAAACCTCGGTGCTCGCAACAATCCAGCCACCACGACAGACTACAACGTCTGCCACCCCGGCGGATTCCGCCTCGGTCTTAGTACTTAAGCAAGCGACGTGCCGACGAACGCGAGTTGCTGTAAGTCTTTGTACAGCAAGGGAAACTCAGGATCGGAACGTGGTTGAAATGCGAAATCTCCGCCAAAATGACAGGGGAAGACCAGTTCCCGTCGGACTTTTGTCAGGCTGGTTTTCCACAGCCGTGTCTCAAAACCGAGTTATGTCAGGGCAGAAATGCTGAAAGCGTCACTGCGACAGTGAATCGAGTCGTAAGGCTAATCTCCGCAGAAACTTCCGTGAAAGACAGGACCGGAGTGAGTCTTCGCTTTGGGATCACTTTCGCGAATTGGTCACACTGGAACTGCCTGTTGAATGCCCGGAGCTATCGCGAAAGCCGGTTTGAGACCCCGATTGAGATGCCGTGCCTGTCATACGACCGGAACCATCGCGGAAGGTTGTCTGGCCACCGCTGGTTGATGACGTTCCGATCTGTCGTCCTGTGCTATCTCGAAAAGTCGTGGAGCCGCCAGACTTCGATGCGGTTCCAGTAACTCGGCCCGAACTGTCCCGGAACGTTGTTGAATTTCCCGAGGTTGAAGACGTTCCAGTCACTCGGCCGGTGCTATCGCGAAACGTTGTCGTGTTGCCGGACGTCGACGCCGACCCCGTCGTTCTGCCGGTGCTGTCCGTTAACGTCCCTCGATCACCATTCTTGCCAGACACGCCAATTTGTTTGGTGGCGTTATCGCTGCCGGGTGGACGTGGCTTTGGCTTGGTGTCTGCGAAAACTATGACAGAATTCGCGATGATAATGGCAACGAAAACTGACGTGAGCAATCGTGTACGCATCCTGTCCCCCTTTGCTGCAGCATCCCGAGTAAGGATTGCCCGGACTAAGTCGCGTTGCGGAATCGCCAGGTTCCCACGGCGAAGAAGGCAACCGCGAACGCTATAAGCATTGTGCAGCAGGTCGCAACAGTCAAGACGTCTACTGTCGACTGAATCAAAACGGCATCAAACGCCTTCAGTGCCCACCCATGAGGGATGAACAGGCTCGCTCGCTTCATTGTTTGCGGAAACATGTCGCGCGGAAAGAAGCACCCGCTCATGCTGCTGAGCAGCAAGATCAACGTGGTACCGTACGACGATACCTGCTGATCCGTATGCACTGCGGTGGCCAACAGAAGCCCCAGTGATGTTGCTGCCAGCGAAGTGCAAAGAATCACCGGGATCAGATAAATCGGTTCCGGCCCCCAGGACATCCCGAACAGCAGGCGACCGCACAGAAACAACAGAGAACACTGAATGACAGAAGTCACATAGAATGGAATTGTTTTTCCCGCCAGCACGGATGTTCGACTGATGGGTGCCAGTAACAATCGTCTCAGAGTCCCGTTTTCCCGCTCCGCAATGAATGATCGGGCCATCACGCTGATCACGAAGAAGGCAAACATCACCGTGAAGCCGGGGACAATCCACGAATAGACGGCTGCTGCTTTCGGAATGTTTTTTTCCACCGATGAAACCATCTGAGGGTTGGCCTCCGACTCTTCGTTTTCGGCTTTGCGAATCCAGGTCCGAGTGACAGCATTTTTCTCCGCTGCTACCGGAGCAATCACTTTGATGACCTGAGTGAAAATCACTCCTTCCAGAAGGCGCCCGATCCCGATGGCGGCTGGTCGAGTTTCCAAACGCAGATCAAGAGCTTCGGGGCCTCCAGCGAGCGGGCCGGAATCCGAGTTGAAGATTTCAGAGATACGCAGTTCATCGGCACGCTGCTCGAATTCCGCGCCGATCGTCAGCCACATCGACGCATCGCCTCGCGACAGTGTCTCATCCGCTTCTTGAGCGGATTCGACGACGCGAACCAGAAATTCCTTCTGCCGACGGAGAGCGGCGACCAGTTTCTCGGACAATTCGCTTTGACTGCGATCTACAACCAGAATTCGAAACCGTTGAGCGTCGTCATCCTTCGTCAGGAACTGTCCGGTCGACATCCCCACGATCGAAATGAACAGCAGCGGCAGAACGAGCAGCAAGACGACAGCTCGTTTATCCTTCAAGAGCAACAACAAGTCTTTGCGGGTAATCTGCCAGGCAGACATAGATCGCATCCAATTCTCAGTTCGGCGTCCCGCGGGCATCGTCCTGCAGCGTCAAATCCATTTTCCGACGCGACATGGAAGTGCGACACGCACTAGTCTCGCAAGCCGTAACCCGTCAATTGCAGGAATAAACGTTCCAAATTCGTTTGCTGAGTCTCAATGCGAACGACGTTGATTCGAGCGGCCATCAGATGATGCAGGATGGACCTCAATCGTTCCCCCAGATCGCCACAGGCACCGGACAGGACGATGACATTGTTTCCATCGCCACCCATTTCAATTCTCGCCAACCCAGCCAGGCGACCGCGAACGTCGCCTTCTCCTTCGACATAGATCAGCAGGTCCGTAGCAAGCCCTTCCAGAAGCTTCGGAATGGCATCGCAGGCCAGGACTTTTCCATGATCGACAATCGCAACCTTCTCACAGATCGCCTGAACTTCTTCCATGTAATGGCTGGCGTAAATAATCCCCACACCTGAACGTGCCTGATCGCGCACACAGTCCAGCAGGTGCGAGCGAGACTGAGGATCCACCCCAACTGTCGGCTCATCCAGAATCAGGATTGAAGGCTCGTGCATCAGGGCGATGCCGAAATTCAGTCGTCGTTTCATGCCACCTGAGTAATTGCCGGAGGCTCGAAACGCGCTGTCTGTCAGTCCGATTCGCTCCAGGATTTCGTCAGCCCGGTGTTTCAGTTCCGGGCCCTTTAATCCGTAGAGCCGTCCGAAGAATTGAAGGTTTTCAACGGCATTCAGGTCGGGATAAATCGCCAGATCCTGAGGAACCACGCCCAGCTTGCGCTTGGCTTCAGAGTCGCGTCCATCATAGGGACGCCCATCGATCAGGATTTCACCTGAGTCGGGTCTAAGCAACCCCGAGATCATCATCATCGAGGTGCTTTTGCCGGCACCGTTGGGGCCGAGTAACCCTAATACTTCGCCAGGCTGAAGCTGCAGGCTGACATCAACAACAGCTTGATGATTACCGAACTTTTTGGACAGATGTCGAACATCCAGCAGCGCAGCGCAACTGACCACAGTAGGTGCACGAGGTGTTTCCATGCGAGTCCGGCGAGTTCTTACCAGCATTACCAGCCCAGTATGTAGGTGTGCATCAGCAATCCCGTCAATGCGGCAGTCACCCCGACGCGGAAATTATCGTGTGTTCGGATTGGCAGAGATTCCACGATCGCACCGGCCATTGCGGCAACCGACGCGATACTCAAAGCAACCCCATAGGACACCACGGGGCCAGCATCGACCCAATAGTTGAACGATGCCACAAGCGTTCCCATCGCCATAAAGCTGAAAAGTCCAGCCCATGTTTTTCGCCGGTTCCACGGGAGTCGATATCCGCCAATCATCTTGCCGCCCAGAGCGGCAGAACCATCACCAAACGCCAGAATCCCCAGTGTCATCAGGCCGATTTCGCTTCTTCCGGGAAGCAGCAGCAACAATGCGACTACGGGGATCGTGTACCCCAGTACGGATTGATGCCATTGGCTTTCGTGTGGGCGGGCGAAATCGCTTTCTCGACGGATCGCATAGATGACGACGGCGATCGAGATCGCAACCACGAACCCGATCAAACTCGGTCCCCAGGGATCCGTATGTGGAACGATCAACAGCAACGCGGGCAAAAGACCGGGTAGCATGTGAAGCACGCGCCGACGGCATTCACAGATTCCCAGTCGATCAACAAGATACCCCAGCCCCCAGATCCGGACAGAAACCGGCGGCAACGTGGCCGTAGAGACACTACCCAAGGGATGATTCTTCAGATCATTAATCGAAGCACGGCTCATGTACAGGCATCCAATCGACAGGTTACGACTTTGTTGAGTCCAATTCTGTGCCGGATTGTCCCCTGACAGCTCACGTCAACAGACCGTGTGCAACGACGATCTTCCGTGGTCATCGATTAAGGAGATTCTTGAGATCAGTAACACTCCCAGAATTGATCGGCGAATTCTTCCGATAACCTGACCCATGAAAAATGGGGCGCATCATTCTCACCGCGTAATCCAACAGCCAACTTCGTCAGAGATGACATCGTCAGTAAAGTTTACCAACTGAGGTCAATGAGACAGCCCCGAAAATGTGAGCAAAATGAGGCCATGTTGCCTGAGGAATGTCTTTGGTAGACACAACTACATACATGGGCTGCACATGGGGCATTCCGTTCGGCAGGGAAATATCGCCCCGTACGAAACTCATTTTTCGTCAGTCGTCTTCTGTAACTGCCGGTAGTATTTGAGTCCTGGTGCAAAGAACGATGCTGCCAGAACACAGCCGAGAAGAGTCAGGCCGAAATCGGGGACATCGAGTCGACTGACGATGGCCATAATGAACGAGGTGGCATATAGGGACAGAGCTTGAATGTAGAACTTGCCCGACAGAATACCCGCCTTGGCGAGAAAAACATTTCCTGCAATCAAGGGCAACACAGGCGACAACGTCAGCACGGGAAGGTTCAGCAGTGCTTCGAGTCCGAACAGCAACATGCTGGAAAAGCTGCTTCCCGCCCAGAAGTGGGCGATCTGCCTTTCGACGAAGGTGATCGGGCCTGATCGTCGCCTCAATTCCCAGAATATCATCGCCCAGGTTCCAACCCCCACCGTCCACAAGACGGCATAAGGAAAACGCGATGAAACTCCCTGCCATTGCATCAGGTTCGTAATCAAGCACAGCAGGAACACGACCAGGCTGTGCCACATCCAGAGCAGCCCCCAGTTTTCCAGAACGGCGGCGTGATGTGTTTCCCGGAAGGCTCGCGTGATGATTTGAGACAAATGCGTGGAGCGGGCCGAAATCGGTTCATTGGCAAGATAGGCTTCCAGGTCTTCTGCCAGCGCATCTGCTGTCAGATAACGCAGATCCTGGGGTTTCTGCAGGCACTTCAGTGCGATCATCTCCAGATCGGGATCGACCTTGGGGTTCAGCATTCGAGGCGGTACGGCATCCTGCTCAAGCACCATCAGGACGGTATCGACCGCAGATTCAGCCTGGAATGGAGGGCGACCGGTGACCATCGCATAAAGGATTGCGCCCAGCGAATAGATGTCTGATGCGGAACTGACGTCGCCACGGTTTCCGGCGGCCTGTTCGGGAGCCATGTAACTGGGGGTTCCCAGAATCGCTCCACTTTGAGTCAGGCTTTGCAGTCCCACTACGATGGAATCCTGCGAGTCCGGTTTGACTCGCTTTGCCAGTCCGAAGTCTGTGACGTAGGTCAAGCCTTGTTCATCGATCAGAATGTTCGAGGGCTTGAGGTCACGATGAAGAACACCTCGCCGATGAGCATCTGCGATAGCACGACAAATCGGAGCGAGCATTGCCGCTGCCGTGTGCGATGGCAGTGGCCCATCCAGCAGCTTCCGCGACAGCGTCGTCCCTTCGATCAGCTTCATACTGAAAAACGGACGCCCTTCGATCTCACCGACTTCGTAGACCGGGACGATATGCGGATGGTGTAACTGAGCCGCCGCTTCCGCTTCGGCACGGAAGCGAGCCAGGTCGGCGGTTGATGCGAGATCGCCTCGCAGAATCATCTTTAGCGCGACGATACGATCGAGGTCTTTCTGGCGAGCCTTGTAGACGACTCCCATCCCGCCACGGCCGAGTTCTTCGATCAGTTCATAATCGCCATAGTCCCGCGGTTCGAAGTTGCTCGCGATGCCCGATGGCAGTGCTTCGGACGATGACCCTGCAGGTTTGTCAAACAAGCCGTCAAAGCTGGCGAAGTCTTCGGTGATCTGAACCGTCGCCCAAAGCTCGCGTAATTCGCGTTCAAGATGAGGATGCTGGACAACGAGTTGCTCCAGCGAGTCCGCACCCCCGGCGCGGGAGTTATCGAGCATTCCTTCCAGAAGTTCGACGAGTTGTTCGTCGTGGTCGTGATCGTTCACGGTGATTCCACTCCCGTCAATGACGGCCGTTCTCCCAGGATGGCCCGTAACTTCCGCAAGGCTCGCAAATGCCTCATCCCCGCCGCCGCAGTGCTGAGCCCCAGTGCCTGTGCAGTCTCAGAATTGCCAAGTTGTTCGAAATGACGCATCAACAGGATATCCCGATCATCCTCATCAAGCTGGTCGATCGCAGTCAGGAATCGCTGTTCCAGTTCGCGGCGGATTGAGGCTGCTGCGGGAGTCAGTTCACCAGCGACGAGTTGCCCCGCCAGATCGAACGATGAGCAGTCGCCAAACTTCGGAGCTGCCAGTGATTGCTCACGATCAAGGCTGCGACGCTGTGCACCACGATGGCGTCGATGCATGTCGATCATACGATCTTTAGCCAGATGTCGCAGCCAGAGGTGAAATGGCATCCTCGGGTCAGCCAGATATTCCTGTAATCGCTCATTCGCCTCCAGCAGAACATCTTGAACAACATCACTCGCATCCACACGCTGAGCGATCCTGCGGTCCAACCGTAACTGGATCAGCTTTCTTAACGCGACTCGATGTCGTTCAAGGAGTTGATTCACCGCATCGGGCTTTCCGCGCCCTGCGTCGGCGAGTAATTCCTGAGTGATCGTATGTTCGGGCCAGATTGGCATTGGTGGTGACGACGATCCGTAACACTGAGTGAGAGATATCTTCAGTGAGAGTAAGCTACCACAAAGCTCGCGTGCGGTTCTACCCCGTGCGAACTTGCTCGCCAAACACGATTCAGAGCGCCATCAACCCGCTTCTTCCTCGCGAGCCAGTGGGTAGTCGCTGATCGGTATACCAAGAGAGCGGACGACCTGCAGTCGCCGCCAGCCTCGCGTGATCAAGTCTTCGCGGCGGGCAACGTCATCTTGATCCATCAACCGCTTATCAAACGGACCCTCAACGAATACGGGTTCAAAGTCAGGATCGACAATGAACTGTGCGACGACCGGGTTACAGCGAAGATGACGTTCCGGGGCGGTCATCAGATATCGCGCTTCGATCTCGCCGATCACGTATCGAAGATAAAGGTCGCTGACGGTGATGTCGACGACTTCTTCGCCACAGACTTCACACAGATATCCCTGGTCGCATTTCGCCATTCACAACACATCCAGTAAAAAGAGGCAGCCGCTGGTTATTCGGGTTTCTGAGCGCGGACGATTTCCCAGTGACGGCGGATAATCTCTGCGGCCTGTTCTTTGACGGATTTGGGAGGCTGGCGAATCGTTGGGACCATGCGGGGAGGTGCAGGTGTTGCGACCGCTGCCGCTGATTGCCCTTCATTATGAACTGGTGCAACAGGCTCAGGGGCTGCGGTCTTCTGGCGTCCTTTGATCACTGTTGTGTCTGGGAGCTGCGCCGATGATTCCGTCGGAGCTTCTTCGGACAGCCATGTCGAGATGTCATCGTCATCCAGCCCGTCCAGATCATCTGTGTTTTGCTGAGGCGGCCGGACTCGAGGAACCTGAAACAGCGAGGCACCGATCCGCAGAACATCGCCCGGTTTCATCAGGTACGGTTCCGTGATGGCAACGTCATTGACATACGTCCCGTTCTGGCTTTCCAGATCGCGGACCCAGACACCTTGCGGCGTCCCTTTCAGAGTGCAATGCTTGCGACTGATCAGGCTGGATGCGATCCGCATGTGGCATTCTTCATCGCGGCCGACGATGACTTCGCGTTCCGGAAGGATCAGGCGCTGCCCCTTCATAGTACCAGAGGCAATGATTAGTTCTGCCATCATTTGACTCCGTCACAAATACGATTCAGATCAGGCGCGGGGAACGGCGACGGGCTCACCACATTGAGGGCAGGTCAGGCTCTTTCCGCGATGCGTGGAGCTGACCTTGAACTTCTTACCGCAGGTGCAGACAAAACGAACGCGAGTCGGATCCGCTTCCTGGTCGAGGTGTGTTCGTTCCCACACGGAATGTGCAACTTCGCGCATTTTCGCGATTAATGTATCAGGGTCGTATGGCTTGGTCATGTACGCGTCAGCCCCCACTTTCTGGGCAAGTTCCCGCGAATCATCCAGATCGATGGCCGTGACAATCATCACGGGGACTGTGTCGTCGGTGTGCTTAAGGCGTTCGCAGATTTCAAAGCCACTTTCGCCCGGCAGGATCAAATCGAGGATTACGAAGTCGGGCTTCTGCATCACAAACGTCGATTGTGCCTGTCCGCCATCTTTAGCAATTCGAACCTTGAAGCCCTGACGTTCGAGAATGGCCTTCAGCACCATTGCAGAGTCGGCTTCATCTTCCACCAGCAACACAAGGTTGATGGGAACTTCCACTGCGGCGAGCGTTGCCCAGCGTTCATTGTCCATGACCGATGATCCCGCAGACTCTCACGCTTGTGCTTCACACGATTCACTTGTTCGTGCAACGCAGCAAGGGGTAATGAGTCATTGCCAATTCTATTTCCCCGCTGATATTGGGATAACGAATTCTACAGTGTAACGCAATGAATTTCAGTGCAGACTCAGGTATCGGAGTTCTTACGGACAAGAAAAAGTCGTGATTTGCCAGAAAAACAAGGGAAAAACATTGATTGGATCATTGACAATCAGGCCTTCCGCCACTTTACTGACGCCCCATCGGGGTGGGTAATGCCCCACAAAACAGGAAGTTTGTTTCGGAATGGACTTCGATTGAGTACATGATCGCCACAAAGGAGTTTCACAATGTCGGACGCCAAGAAGCCAAAATCCAAGACTGAAGTTCTCAACGCAATTGCCGAATCAACGGGATTGAGCCGCAAGGACGTCGCCAATGTGTTTGCTCAGTTGAGCGAACTGATCGGCAAAGAGATCGGCAAGAAGGGCCCAGGTGTCTTCAACGTTCCTGGACTGCTGAAGATCCAGGTTGTTCGTAAGCCAGCGACCAAGGCAACTCAGCGACCAAATCCGTTCAAGCCAGGTGAAATGATGGTTGTGAAGGCCAAGGCCGCTCGCAACGTCGTCAAGATCCGTGCATTGAAGGCACTCAAGGATCTGGCATAATACAACTGTCGCATGGGATTCCATGCGAGGCAAACCGTGTTGTGGCGATCAAATCAACCGGGCGTCCGAAGCGACAGATGACTTCGGATGCCTGGTGGTCGTCTCGCAGTCGGGTGCCATCAGTTGTCTCAAAAATCGGGATTCGCGAAACGGGAACGCATTAGTGGTTTCTGATGTTTTCGCGCGGAATCGACGGAGTTCTTTTCGGGCCACTTGACCGTTGCGGTTGTAAGCTCTACAATATTTTCCACGATCCAGAAAATTGGCACGGCGCGAATATTCGCAACGCCAAGAGGTTCGTGATGGCTACCAGTTCGCTGGCAGGCAGGGAAGTAGAAGCTGCAATGGGGTAGTGGATACCGGGAGTTTCCAGAAATGTTGGTTCTGTCGCGGAAAAAGAACGAAAGCATCGTGATCAACGATACGATCGTCATTACCGTTGTTGAGATCCGTGGCGACAAAGTTCGTCTTGGGATCGAGGCGCCGCGCGAAGTACCGATACATCGGAGCGAGGTTCACGCCGCAATAGCAGCGCAAGAGGAAAACTCCCCTGCACCTGTTGAGCCGTCATGTGCTTCTCCCGAGATTTGAGTGGTTCGGCACGGAAAAAATTTTTCGCGTCGAACGATTTGTCGAGGACGCAGGTCGTTATCTGGTAATTAGATAAATCACCCGTCCTTATGTCTGGATTTTTGGTCAATCTTGGGATAGAGTTTCGCGACCGAGTTGTCGATCTCTCGGTACCGGTTAATTTTGGCCCCATCGTCTAGAGGCCTAGGACATCGGATTTTCAGTCCGAGTACTGGGGTTCGAATCCCCATGGGGTCATCGCTGACAGTAGCCCGCATTCGAATGAATGCGGGCTACTGTTGTTTTCACCTGGGTTGAATGTCGTTCAATCGCAAACAATTCTGCAAGCGGACAAGTCGACTCCTGCGTACCGGCTGACCGCGAAATTGCGAAAAATTGTCAGTACGCATCGCCGTCGTCGGAAAAACCGGGTGGGACCTGATCACTGCGGAACCGCTCTTCCGTCCACGGGTCGCCGTGCATGTGATAGCCACCCTCTTCCCAGTAGCCAGCTCGATCGTGCTCAACCAATTCGATTCCACAAATCCACTTGGCGCTCTTCCAGGCGTAGAGCTGCGGAACCATTCCTCGTACCGGTCCGCCATGTTCTAACGAAATCGGTATTCCGTCATGCAGGTCGGCCAGCAGGCAGTCCTGTTGCAGGAAGTCAGAAAGCGGCAGGTTTGTTGTCCAGCCATGATCATAACCATGGCAGATGACATATTTTGCCTTGGGATCGATTCCCGCCCGGTTCAGTAGTTCGTGCGTGCTGACACCTTCCCAGATATTTCCCAGCCGCGACCACTTCGTGACGCAATGGAAATCCGAAAAGACTCGGACTCGCGGCAACGCCCGGAACTCGTCGAGCGTAATCGTGTACGGTGACTTCACCAGGCCGAAGATTTTTAGATTCCAGTTACTCAGGTCGATCAGTGGAGGGCCGAAGGCATCAAGAACCGGCCATTTCCGAGTTCGTGACTGCCCGGGCGGAATACGATTTTCGCGATACGTGTCAGGGCTGATAACGATGCCCGGTTCGACACTTTCAGGCTTTGGGGGTTCACCTGCCTGATACTTTGGGTCTTCGTGAACGAACATGACTCGTCCCTTGTAGGTGGGTGGGCGATGTTTGTGCTCAATTGAGAGTAGCGGGAAGCACGCCAAATTGCAGCCTGAAGTGCGACCCGAACTACTTACCGAGTTCGTCGGCCAGCGAATCGGCGCCGTAGATTTTCTTCATTGCCTCCAGGATCGCGGATGAATGGACGGATACGGCTCGATTCTGTGTTTCATCAAAGATGAAATCACCGACCAGAGATTGAATGTTGCCATCGAAGATAATTCCGACGAATTCACCGGCTCGATTGACGACCGGGCTGCCGGAGTTACCACCGATAATGTCGCACGTCGAAACAAAGTTAAACGGAGTTGCAGAATCGATGGCCGAACGACGTTGATGCCACGTTTTGGGCAGGGCCCAAGGTGCGACGTTTCCGTGTCGTGCCGCATGGTCAAAAGTCTGACCCATGGTGGTCCATGGCGGAATCTGCTGACCATTCTCCAGATACCCTTTCACCGTTCCGTAGGACAGACGCAGCGTAAACGTGCCGTCCGGATAGCGGCTGGGGCCTTCGATTTCGAACAAAGCCTGTGAGATCAGGGAATAGGCCTGTCGTTCGGGTTCGATGACTTGCTCTTCGTGTTTCTTGCGAATTGCTCGAGCATCTGGATCGATCAGTCGGGCGAGTTGAATCAGCGGATCTTGTGACTGCTCAATCGCCCGCTTGCCACCGGTTGCCAGCCGCTTCCGTTCTTCGATGTCTTTAAGTTTTGACCCCGCGATCAATTCTGCCGCTCTGGACGCGGGACTCTTGCCCGCGAGAACTCGTTTAACGAGTGGTGCGTCACCGCCAAATTTTTCGGCGAAGTAACTCAGGCTGTTGGCCAGCTTGACCTGTTCCATGTCTTCATAAATCGGGGCCGCCGAGAAAAGCTGCAATTCCAACGAGGATCGGGCCGAGTCGCTGTACTCGCGAAGTCGCTGCGCATTCGGGCGTTCATTTTCGTCGGCCAGCCGGACGAGAGTCTTCGCGATCGCAAACAGATTTCCGGCAAATCCATGCCCAGACTCCAGTACCGAATGTTCGACCAGCAGTCCCGCCTGGATCTGCTTGGCCTGTTCAATCCGCGTCCATGCTGTTCCGTAGGATGCTCTCAATCGTGGATTCCCTTCGACATGGGCTCGAAGAGTTCGCTCCGCGGATTCCTTCTTAGCCATGATCCCGGCATCCTGCAGTCCTTCGAGTTGCCCGAGCAACGCCTTGCGACTGTTCTGGATTCCGAAAAGATCCTCTTTGCCGATTCGCGATTGCTCTTCACCGTCCTGGCAATACTGCTGGAGCATGATTTCCTGCCGGCGCAGGAAATTCAGAATGTATGGGACTCGAACATCCCGGTTGAACTTCAATGCTGCCATCGTGTTCAGCCGGTCGGTCTTGCCCGGATGGCCCGACACAAACACGAGTTCGTTGTCGCCTGCACCGGATTTACTCCACTTCAGAAAGTGCTCGATCTTCGCAGGTTTGTCGTTCTCGTACGCTCGAAAAATGCAAACATCAAGGTCATATCGCGGATACTCAAAGTTGTCCGGGTCGCCTCCAAAGAAGGCAATGTCGAATTCGGGCGCCCAGACGAGCCTGATGTCTGTGTATTTCTTGTAGCGATGCAGATGGTATTGCCCCCCTTGGTACAGCGTGACCACATCACTCCGTAAGCCGGTCTTGTCGAGTGATTCTTTTTCGATGGTCGCAATCACAGCGCGACGGGCAACGAATGCTTCGGAAGCTGGCATTTCGGGTTTGACTGCCGCATTGACGCGTGCCGTCACATCTTCGATCGACTGCAATACGTTGAGTTCCAGGTCGGGGGCCTTCGGTTCCTCGGCTGGTGTTCTGGCCCAGAAGCCCTCTTTGTAGTAATCACGACCGGCGGCACTGACCTTATGCAGTGTATCAGCCCCCACGTGATGGTTCGTCAAAACCAGACCAGTGGAAGACACGAACGACCCGGAACCGCCTGAGCTGAACCGGACCGATGACTTCATCAGATGTTCGGTCCATGCGTCTGGCGGTTCGAATCCGTATTTTTCCTTAAGCTGCTTTCGTGGAAGGTTATTGAAGGCCCACATCCCTTCGTCCGCAGGACTCGAACACGTGAGCGACAAATACCCGGACGCAATCGCAATCAAGAACAAAACGCGAGTCATTCGTCGAGTCATCGAACTTCTCTCCGAGAGTCATTTATTGAATTGTCGTCGTCTGGGCTGTAAACAGTGACGGACCGTAGCAACGTCCACGCCTGTCGGCAAGTCACTTGTGTTTTAGATCCTGTATCGCGGGCATGATTTCCCCGGTTCAGATCGTTACAACTATCGCATGATGTGCGTCTGAAGTGCTGCAAAATCACTTGTTACTCAATCCATGAAAGCCTCTGAATGCCTCAACTCTCCAATCATGTCGCCGTTGTTACGGGAGCCAATCAGGGAATTGGAAAGGCCATTGCGAAGATTCTTGCACAAGAGGGGGCTTCACTGGCGCTCTGTGCCCGCAACGGAGAGAAACTGCAGCAGGTTGCGGAAGAGTTTCGGGCTGACGGGATAGAAGTGCTGACGCAGAAGTGCGACGTTGCGAATGAAGCCGAAGTCGACAGCTTTTTTGCCGCTGTCGCGGAACGGTTTGGCAAGGTCGATATTCTTGTCAACAATGCAGGGGCATTCGACGGCGGACCACTCGACACGGTATCGCTCGATTCATGGAACAACGTGATTGGTGCGTGCCTGACAGGTTCATTCCTTTGCAGCCGCGCCGCGTTTCGAATGATGAAACCGCGACGATCGGGCCGGATCCTGAATATCGGCTCCATCTCGGCTCAACGTCCTCGAGAAGGAAGTTCACCCTACGCGGCAGCAAAATTTGGCGTCTGGGGCCTGACCCAGGCCATCGCGATTGATGGCCGACCGTATGGTATCACGTGCTCATGCCTGCACCCCGGCAATGTTCGCGTGGAACGTCGGGTTGATTCCGGAGTCGAGTCGGACGAGGAACCGATGATGTCGACGGAAACAATTGCGAAGGCAGCACTGGCGATGGTGACTCTACCCGCCGATGTCAACTTTCTTGAGGCGATCGTCCTTCCGCGCGATCAGGCCTATCTCGCTCGCGGCTAAAACACAGGCGAACATGCTTCGGTGTGATTCAGGGGGAAGCGCATCCGCGTCGCCATTTTAAAGGTAAGGCATAACCAGCCACCAACGGGAGCGAATGCCATGGGTTGGAAAGTCGTGTTTAAGCCAAAACCAAGATGTTTAAGAGACAAGCTTGAACTGTGGTTTGTCGGCCCACGAAAATCCCAGTTCTTCCATATGAATCTCGCCGGGTTGTTTCCGTTTGTGGGGATGATCGGCGGATTTCTGGTTGGATTGGTGATCAGCTTCGCCATCGACAGCAATGTGAATGCCAGTTGGGCAGAGCCGCAGCGCTATGTGCCAGTGCTGCTTTGTTCAGGCCTTGCGACCCTCGTTGGTTTTTTCAGCGCAGCAAACATCATCGATTTTTACTATCAGCACCATTCGCCATTTCTGGAAAACCAGGAATCGATAGAACGGATTCGAACTCGTTCGAACAGCAAATCACCTCGCAAGGGGAATCGCAAACGGCGGTCATCGCTGGACATTGATGAGTGATCCGCGGAGCGATCTTGCGAACATATCCTCGGCCCCCGAAGCGATACCTCGGAAACTTCAGAAATTGACAACAATTCGGCACAGGGGTAGATTCGGCGGTGACTCTTGTGATCTGTCCCTTGAATCCCATGCGATTGGCTGAATCACGATGCGAGTATTTTCATTGGCTGCGATCCGCCTTGCCATCGGCCTGACCATCATTTCATCTGTCGTGACGGCGGCTGACAAAATACCTCCGAAAGGGAAGCCTGGCGCTGCCGTTGAGGCTCCGCAGGCGGGAGCGTTGCGTCCAGCTTTGCCTGCGGGCAAAAAAGCAGAAGTCGCCGTGTTTGCAGGCGGGTGCTTCTGGTGCACGGAATTCGCGTTTGAGCAGGTGGCTGGTGTCATCAACGTCGAGAGCGGCTACTGTGGCGGCACGAAAGCGTCAGCCAATTACAATATGGTTCACCGCGGTACAACCGGCCATGCGGAAGCCATCAGGATCACCTATGATCCCGAAAAAGTCACGTTCGACGATCTTCTGGATGTCTTTTTCGATGCCCACGACCCGACTCAGTTGAATCGGCAGGGAAAAGACGATGTCGGTCGCCAATATCGATCTGCGATCTTCTTCGCCGATGATGAACAGAAGAAGCAGGCGGAAGCGAAGATTGCCGATCTGGATGCGAAACGCGTTCACAAGCGGAAAATCGTGACCAAGCTTGAACCGCTGACAGAGTTTTATCCTGCAGAAGACTACCATCAGGACTTTGCTCGCAGAAACCCATTCCTGCCGTATATCCAGGGACACGCTGTTCCCAAGGCAACTCACGTGCGGTCTAAACATCCCGAGTTGATTCGGAATGGGGACGGATCAGGACAGTAGGATTTTCCGGGATGGATCGACCACGACATGACCGCCTTGCCGCTGAGTCATGTGTGAATGATTCGCAGCCAAGGTAACGACTGTCGAAGCCACGCGAATTCAACGACCAAGGACCGCGTTGAGTTCCTTCAATTCCTGAATCGCCTCGGCATTCGTTGGTTCAGCGCGAACTCGCTGCTGAACTTCGCCGATGCGGTAGGTTGCATCCGTTAGCTTTTGAGCTCGCTCCAGGTGTGGTTTGGCAGATCCGGGATCACCGATTTGCTGATAGGCCTGTGCCAGTTTATGGTGAGCTCCGATATCGTATGGATTCAGGGCAACGGACTGTTTCAATTCGGCAACTGCCAGTTCGGGCTTACCAACATCCAGCAGCAGTATTCCGCGCAGCCTGAGCGATTCAGAATTCTTGCCAGACTTTGCGAGATACTGTTCGATCTCAACAAGTCCCTCGTCCAACCGACCTTCCAGCCTCAACAGTTGAACATACGCCAGTTGGACCTTCCCGGCCAATGGTCTCGATTTCATAATCAGATCGAATTCTCGACGTGCAGCTGGGACATCACCCGAGAGGACAAGAACCTGCACTAATGACGAGCGAACGGAATTCTCCAGATCTTGTGCTGGATGGCGACGCAGCGCTTCACGGTAGTCGGCAATACTGGATCCAAAGTCAACCGAAGCCATCGCTCGATCACCCGTGATGGCCCATGGCATGGCCGCATCTGGAACTCGACGTTTCCATTCGCGACATAGCTCCAATGCCTCCCCTGGTCGCTGGAATCTCAATTGCAATTGCACGAGTAGTTCGAATGCCCCCGATAACGCGTCACTTTCGCGGGCTGTTGCTGATTGAAGCGAAATCTCTGCCAGTTGCCACTGTCCCGCCTGCATCGCCTGACGTCCCAGATCAAGCAACTCATCGGGATTACAGAGCGAGGGCTTTTTGATAAGTGACATTCCTCCTAATGCGGCATCCCACTGCCCCATGGCGGCCAAGGCTCGACATTGCACCAGTTGTGCATCAGGAAAGTTGCCGCCTGCACTGATGACAGCTCGTTCCGCCATTTGTTCTGCAGCGGCAGGATCCGTCGGAAGTAATTGTCGTGCTTGCGCCAGATCCGCAGATGACGTGAACGACGACCAGACCCAACCCGCCGTGATCATCGTGATCAACATCGCAAGAATGATCCATTTGCGGCGCCCCGTTTTACGTGTCGGCAGACCGCCGGACGTTGGTTTTTGAGGCTTCATCGTTGGCGATTTACGGTGACTCACCCGTCCCCTCCTGAATCCGATGAGTCGCGCGAGATTTCAGTCGCGAAAATCGTTCGGACTTTCCCGTTGGCCAGGTGACGGTGATATCCACGGCTTCTTTTACAGGCAAATGGATCCGCTGATCGAATTGAGAAAGATATCCGCTACCTGACCGGATGTGTCTGACGATTTCACGACCTTCGATTTGCGCCTTCACGACTGACCCGATTGCATCCGGGTCACTGGTCGTTCCCCGCAGGTCCAAGCGAACCCAATCCGCTGGCTGAAGCTGGTTGATCAGAACACTGACAGGTTCATTCTGTCGGACAACGATCAGATCGAGGTCCCCGTCATTGTCGAGATCACCAACAGCCGCTCCTCGTCCTGCAATTCGTTTTTGAAACCAGGGGCCGCCATGTTCGATTGAAACATCCTTGAATCGCCGCTGAGTCCCCGCGGGGACGTTATGCAACAGAATCGGAGGTTCCAGATAAGCGCTGCGGCCCGTGGAATAAAGCACGTGACCATTGATCACGAACAAATCCAGCCAGCCATCCATATCGAAATCGGCAAATCCTGTCCCGAATCCGACATAAGGGCGACCATTTCCGCCGAGTCCTGCCCGGACCGTCGCATGTGAAAACTGATTCTGGCCACGGTTCTGATACAGAGAATTGTCCTCAAGTTCGTAGTTTGTTACCCACAGGTCCGGGCGACCGTCACCATCATAATCGGCGGCATCAACCCCCATGCTTCCTTCAGGCGCACCGAATTCACTCCCTGAGACACCTGCCGCGACTCCGCTATCGTGCCACGGAAACGTCGGACCTCCCAGATACAACTGGTTCGCAACCTGATCGTTGGCGACATAGAAATCGACCCAGCCGTCATCGTTCACGTCTGTTGCGACAACTCCCAGTCCTTTCCCGATCGCGTCAGATCCAAATGCATTCGCGATTTCGGTAAACGTTCCGTCGCGATTGTTTCGAAACAGATGTTGCCGAGTTGCAGCGTAGTTTTGTGGAGGGCAAACGTCGCGAGTTTTCGTTTGCGTATCACCGCAGAACGCGTCGACCTCGTTATTCCATTGAACATAGCCGACGGTCATCAGGTCAGCCCAGCCGTCACGATCAACATCAGCCCATGCTGCTGCCGTCGTCCATTCGGGTGAATCAAGTTTTGCGGACGTGGTGACATCGACAAACCGTTTCCCTTGCTCGTTTTTCAACAGTTGACAGCCTTGATAGCCGGTAACAAGAACATCGGGATAGCCATCGCGATTGTAATCGGAAGCAAACGCTCCGTGTGAGTAACATGGCCTGGGGATCGACTCAACCAGATTCGAAACGTCCGTAAACTTTCCGTCGCCTTGATTGCTGAACAGCCCCGCGGGTAATCCCAAGATTTCGATCGGTTTGGAAGTTGAGATGCTTCCGCCCCCGGGAATGAACACATCGACATCCCCATCCTGATCGAAGTCCAGAAGTGCTACTCCTCCCCCGACCGATTCCAGAATCGTGAAGTGGCCTCCATCGCGGCCATTCTGGTAAACGAATCTGATACCTGAGCGATCCGTTTCGTCGACCCACCAGGCTCGGCCTGGTTTGGGTGCTACGATGTTGTCAGTGCTGTCCCCAAGATATCGCCGTTCATCGGGAACGCTTGAGCTACTTTTTGGTGGTGCTGTCACTTTGTCGGTGCAATTGATTGACGTCAGGACCAGAACAAACAGCAAGCTTGAAAACAACGGCCTTAAGCTACCAGGAGCATGAAGCCTGTGATTCAGTTCCCCGTAAAACATGATGGAGCCCGCAGATTCATTTTACTGATCGACAGCGTTGAGTCCGACTGTACGGCAATACTTCGAATACTGAATTATGAGAATGATCAGTAACCATTTCCAATGATCGTACTCAAAATCAGTAAACCAATGACCAGTCATGAAACACTTCCGAAAGAAACGGAAAATGTGCTTCGTCGGATTCATCGTTGAAACGGTACGCGAACCCGAGTATCAAAGCGGTTCGATTTGTTTCTCTTTTCCGGACACGACCACATAACGCTCGTACGAAGGCCTGCCATGTTTATCATCACAGCGATACTCGGATCGTTTCTTGCTCAGGCTGGCGACCTGTTTGTGGCCAAGCCGCTGACACAACCGAAGCAATTCACCCCTGGAATCGAAGGTCCACAGTGCGGCCGCGATGGTTCGATCTACGCCGTGAATTTTGAGAAGGATCAGACGATCGGCAAGGTGTCACCGGATGGCAAAGGTGAAGTGTTCGTGACACTTCCAGGAAAGAGTACAGGGAATGGAATCGTTTTTGATCGACAGGGGAGAATGTACGTTGCTGATTATGTCGAACACAATGTTTTGCGGATCGACATGAAAACGAAGAAAATTGAAGTCTTTGCCCACGAAGCATCAATGAATCAGCCAAATGACCTGGCAATCGCACCCAATGACACGTTGTATGCCAGCGATCCTGCTTGGGCCAAGAACACTGGGCAGATCTGGAGAATTGATACTGCTGGTAAAGTCACTCGAGTCGCTTCCGACATGGGAACTACCAACGGTATCGAAGTCAGCCCTGATGGCAAGACACTTTACGTCAACGAATCAGCTCAAAGAAATGTCTGGAGCTTCAGTATCCAACCTGATGGGACTCTGGCCAACAAACACCTGTTGAAACAGTTCCCGGATCATGGATTTGACGGAATGCGCTGCGATGTGCAGGGGAATCTGTACATCACTCGATATGGCAAAGGGACCGTTGTTGTCTTGTCACCCCAAGGGAAAGAACTTCACGAAATCGATGTCATGGGAAAGCAGCCCAGTAACCTCTGTTTTGGTGGTCCCGATGGGCGCACTGTGTACGTCACCGAAGTTGAACACACTCGCCTGGTTCAATTCCGCGTCGAGCAACCTGGCCTGGCATGGAAGCGTTGGCAGGACGTTAAATAGGGATACGAGAGCGATGAAGGTCAGCACACCGACAACTGTCAATTTCAGCGATCGTCGATGAAGTTCGACATGCTGTCCCGTTTCTGCTCAGGGCTGGCTAATTTCCAGCGACAGTTTCTCACAATTCCAATCGAGATGAATCACTGAACCCGCATTCGGAGAATGCATCACAATCCATTGAGCCAGCGGGCCAGCGACGATTCTTTCAATGGTTCGTTGTAATGGCCTGGCTCCATAACGAGCGTCGAAGCCGCGTGAGACGATTTCATCGATCAGTCTCGGCGTCCATTTCAGTGTCAGATTGCGACGCTGCAAGCCTTCTCGATCGTTCAGCAGTTGGAACTCCCGTTCGCAGATCTTCTGAGTCGTCGCCTGTGTCAGCGGATCGAAGGTCACGACTCCGTTCAGCCGATTGAAGAACTCAGGACGGAAGAATTGTCGGACTTCCTTTTCGTAAGGGACGTCCTGCCGCTTGTCGAATCCAATCGAGCGTTGACGATCAGAACCCAGATTCGACGTCATGATGACGATGGCACATCGAAAGCTGGTGACTCGCCCGAATCGGTCCGTCAATCGGCCTTCGTCCAGCAATCCCAGCAGGACATCGAAGACTTCGTGAGAGGCCTTTTCAATTTCGTCGAATAAAACAACCGACAATGGCTGTCGCCGCAAGGCTTCGATCAATGGACTCGGTTCGCCGTCAGGACGCATGACGAGTCGCTTTGCGGCATCGTAGCCGGCATATTCACTCATATCGAGACGAATCAGACGCTCTCGCTGCTGACCGTGCCCGAAGAATTCGTCTGCGATCGCTTTGGACAACTCGGTCTTGCCAACACCCGTGGGGCCACAAAACAGCAAAGTTCCAACCGGACGCGACGGATCATTCAGACCGGCTTTGTAGGTGGTGACCAGGTCCGCGGCAGCGACGCAGGCATCGTCCTGACCCATCACTCGTTCACGAAATCGTTTTAAGACCTCGGCGTGTTGCAGCGTCACATCATCGCGTATCAGAAAAGCAGGGAGTCCCGTTCGTTCGACAAACAGAGAAACCACATCGCCAGAGCTAACTTTGGCGACCGGATCTACGGGGGTTGAAGTCGTCGAATTCTCAAGGTCATTCGCACGGGTGCTGGCTTTTCTCGCGGTTGCCGAGAAAAGATCTGTCAGGAACGACAATGTCGAACCTGGAAAAGTCTGGTATGGCAGAAAACGACGAAACAATCGTTCCGTCTGCTCGACGACTTCGCGTTCCGGTTCCAACCGGAACTGCTGCTGCAACTGGTTAGCCTGTCGATTGAGAATTGCCACAGCGCGCCGTTGATCGAACGGCTTTACGGTGACAATTTGAAAGACATCAATCAGGCTTGGCAGCAATCGTCGGCAGGCATCCAGTTCGGTCGGGTTACACTCTGCAATGAGCGATAACTCGCCACGCTGCAAATAGGGAAGCAGAAACGCGGCAACGCTCGATGTCGGTTCTCGTCCACCCGCACTGACCAGATCGAGCAGGTTTTCGACGCACAACACGCCACCAAATTCTGCCAGTTCATCGACGATGGCCTCGCACCGCTGCTCCCATTGCCCCAGGTATTTCATCCCGGCAATCATGCGTGACCCACCCGTCAACCAGAATCGCTTATCGATTGGCAGCGCCGACGATTCCTCGGCAGCGTCGTGACTGGACTGTACCAATGATTTGGGTCGCAGACTCAATTGTCGAATCGCAGTTGCCAGGAGCGCCGTCTTGCCGACTCCGGTTTCGCCGACCAGCAGAATATTCTGACGGCGCGACTTCAGCATTGTGATCAACTCTTGTAGTTCGGCATCGCGTTCCCATGCCTGACGAAACTGCTTGCGAAGAGATCGATCACCGATGGGATCTGCCACCAGCGGAAGTTCTTTTGCCGTTAACGTCGGCTGACGAGTTCGACGAGTGTCGGGATCACGAATGATGAGCGTTCGTAAGTCGACAGATTTCGGTGAGAGAAATGCAGCAATTTCGCGTGGCGTTCGTCCCTTCAGTTGTTCTTGTGCATACCGGGAAACAAGTTCTGGCAGGGATTTTTCTTCGTAGTAGTAGAACTCGGAATTCAATAACGGCATCGACGCAAAATAGGCACCTCGCTGCTGACGCCCGTGGACGCAATGAACATTGAGAGAGAACGTTTCAGTACAGGGGTAGATTCGATTGTTGGCTCGGTATTCGGGGCGTACGGTCACTCGCAAAACAGAAAGTGTTGGATCGATCAACTCGGGTGAATCCAGCCATCCTTCGCGCTTTACCTGCCAATTCAGGTAATCGGTTAACTGGTCCACGGCTTTGCTGTCATTTTCGGCGATGGCCACAGCCTGCTCATCAGCCCCGACGGCGATGGCCGTTGAGTGTCCTGCACGATCCCGAACGATCAATACTGGAAAGCGATAGGTATTCATACGATTACTTTTTAAGCTGCGTGCCTGGTACGTCGAGCATCAGGAATGGATCTCTGTCGGAAGGGGGAATGCCCCCAGCAGGAATCGACGCCAGGCCTGTGCATCCGGATTTCCTTCTGTCATATCCCCTGTCCGCAGGTCTAGCGTCAGTCCCCATCCTTCATAAACCCGAACCACGTTTCCTGGCGGCAG
>CAXBSB010000050.1:0-36405 GCA_963977965.1 uncultured Schlesneria sp. | reverse complement strand
GGTCAGCCAGGACAGGGTCAGCCAGGACAGGGTCAGCCAGGACAGGGTCAGCCAGGACAGGGTCAGCCAGGACAGGGCCAGCCAGGACAGGGGCAGCCCAGCGAGTTGGCGAAGTCTGCAGATGAGTTCCGCAAGGCTGCTGCGGCGATGCGGATGGCGATTCAGTCGGCTCAGGGAGATGGCAACGGAAAGCCAGGATTCGGACAGGATCAGGCCTCCAAATCCAAAGGCGCCAAACTGCCCGGGCAGGGCAAACCTCAGGCCGGCGCGCCTGAGGGTCAAGCTGAAGGACAATCCGGCGAAGGAGACGGAAATTCTGACAAAGGGAATCAACCCAATAATCAGGCAAATCAGCCGAACAAAGCTGGTCAGCCAGGAGGTGGGGGAAGCGCCGGTGGAAATGGATCCCTCACCGATGCCGACTTGAAGCAACTCGACGCCGACTTGAAGAAGCAAGGACAGCGGAACTGGGGACGTCTGCCCGGACAGCTCAAGACAGAAATCCTTCAGGGAGCGACCAAAAAGCCTCGTCCAGAGTACGCAAAGCAGATCAAGTCGTACTTCGATGAGATTTCTAAGCCCGCGACCAAGGAAGCGACTCCATGACCGCGCAGTCATTCCGGATCGTGATCGCTGCGTGTCTTGTGATGATGAGCCTGACAGTTGGTTCATTGTCGGCCGCTCCACCCGGGCCGTCTGAAAATGAGGTCGACGACGCGATCGTTCGAGCCCTGCGTTATCTTGAACAGCATCAGCAGCCTGCCGGAGGCTGGAACGTGGATGCCTTTGGAGGCGAAGCGACGTCCGCCACGTCTCTGGCTGTAATGGCCTTCCTTGCCGCCGGGCATACGCCTGGCGAAGGCCCCTACGGGGAAGCAATCAACCGAGGTGTTCAATTTGTGATTGATCGCCAGGAGCAGAACGGCCTGCTGGTCAGTCGGCGCGGCCACGGACCATTTTACGATCACGGAATCAGTACGTTGATGCTGGCGGAAGTGAGTGGGATGGTTCCTGAACGGCAATCTGTTCAGGTGCGCAAATGTCTCGAAAAAGCCATTCGACTGATTCTGGCTTCACAGCTAATTCCAAAGCAGGCGAATCAACGTGGCGGCTGGCGCTATCAACCGGTCAGCACCGATAGTGACCTGAGCGTGACCGCCTGGCAACTCCTTGCTTTGCGCGCGGCCAAGGATATCGGCTGCGATGTCCCCGCAGAGAATATTGACCTTGCGGTCGACTATGTGAAACGATGCGCTCCGTTTGCTGGCCGTGGTTTTGCTTATCAGCCCGGTTCGGCACCAACGACCGTGTTAACCGGGACCGGACTGCTGGCGCTGCAGGTCTGCGGGCAGGAAGATTGTGCCGAGGTCCATCGCGCTGCCGAATACCTGGCACTGCGGCCGTTGCGATTCCGTGAGCCGTGGTATTTCTACGGAGTCTATTACACGTCCGTTGGCATGTACAAACGCGGTGGTGACGATTGGACCAATGCACGTCCACTGTTGTTTCAGGAACTGATGAGCAACCAGTCACCGGATGGAAGCTGGCAGTCTGGAAATGCGAACGAAGCTCCGTGGGGACGCATCTATTGCACGGCGATGGCAGTACTCGCTTTGAGCGTGGAGTACGAGTATCTGCCAATTTACCAGCGATGATTTTCGCCGTGTCCGTATGACGATTGCAACCTGAAAAGGACCGCCGTTTGACCCATCGCACCAATAAAAACTCTGTCAACTTCAGCGAGATCTTCGGGACCGCGATGTTACAGAAAGAATGCTTGTTATTCGTGCTGGTCAGCGCCCTCGACGTCTTCATGACTTACATACTGCTCAGTCACGGTGGTGGACAATTTGTTGAAAGCAACCCGGTCGCGCGATTCTTCATTCATGGATGGGGAGCGAAGGGGATGGTCTACTTCAAGTTTGCGACGGTTGCGATCGTCTGTTTTCTGGCACAGATCATCGCACGTCATAGGCCACAAACCGCTCGATATCTGCTGTTGGGGGCAACGGCACTGGTTGCGGGCGTCGTGATCTATAGCCTGGCACTCTTGCTGCGCCACGGAAATGAGTTCATCGAAATCGGCTTTAAGCACTCTTTGGCTGGATGGTTGGCTTAAAAACAACGCATCGGATTTTTCCCAGTTCCCGCTGCAGTGACGCAAACATCGCCTCGTCGGCATACGTTCCAACGATGGCTCCACCAGACCCCGCGAATTTGGCTGAAGCTCCGACACTGCGGGCTCGTTCGATCATCTCAATATGGCCCGGCAGCAACTGGCAGATTGATCTTCGCGTGTCGAAGTTCTTGTCAATCAGCTTCGACAGCGTTGCCGCATCCTGATTCAGAATTGCCACGCGAGCATCGCGCGCCAGATCTGCAAATGTCTGCATGGCACCGACAACATCTGCGTCGCCGCGATCATAGCGTTGACGAAGGTTGTTATGAAAAACCTCGGTCGGTTCACCCAGTTCATCGCAGTAGGCGACGTAGACATTCTTCAGCAATGCAGGATCGAGGCGTTCGTAGACCCCGCATTCGTAACCGTTCTGCGATGTCATCTTGTCACGCGAAAAATCCATCGAAACAAGACCTTCGTAGCACTGGATGACGCGGTCCTGCAATCCACCGGTGATGCCGAGTTCGCGAGTCTCGACGCTCAGAGCGAGCGAAGGCTGAATCTGTAATGGAATCTGAACTTCGTAAAAGTCCATCAGAGCTCGCAATGTTGACACAATGATGGCACTGGACCCTGCGAGTCCGACATTGCGAGGAATGTTGCTCTGGTACCTGATCGAAAAGTTTCGCCCGTGCAGCGTGATTCTCTGGGAATCGCAATACTCGACAAATCGTTTGATTGTCGCTTTCACCAGGCGGACGCCACCATAGTATCCATGCAATCGCACATCGGATGCCAGGTCATGGATCGACTGGAATCGGCTCTGGTCTTCCGAACTCCACAGGATTTCGATTTCGTCCCATTCATAAAGGACGACTTCTGCCCAAAGGTCGCGGATGATGAACGAAACCGTACGACCGTTGTAGCCGTCTGATGGATTACCGACGAGGCCCGCGCGGGCATAAGCGCGGCGTCGCAGTAACTGCATGATGAAACTCCATTTCACATACTGATCACGCGAGGGTGACCTTGGCTGCATCGCATCGAACTTAAGTGGGCGTCCGGGCATGAAATGCAGCGTCTAACCCATGTTTTGACGCGACACGGATGCGCGACCCGCACTAGGTTGTTGGTTCATTGAGCAAGTTCTTCACAAATCCTCGCAAATCGGCTCCATAGTCGGGATCGGCCAGCGCGAATTCGACGAATGCGCGGTAATAACTCTCGAAATTTCCAATATCGAATCGGCGTTCTTCGTGCTTCAAACGGATGCCGATCCCCTTGCCCCCCTCACGCAGCACTCGGCGGATCGCATCGGTCAACTGAATCTCGCCCCCCTTACCCGGTTCAGTCTTCGCCAGAGCATCAAAAATCGACGACGAAAACACGTATCGGGCGGCGACTGCCAGATTACTCGGCGCTTCTGCAA
The DNA here is from genome assembly GCA_963977965.1 of uncultured Schlesneria sp. GTDB lineage: Bacteria > Planctomycetota > Planctomycetia > Planctomycetales > Planctomycetaceae > Schlesneria. The sequence goes on along the minus strand of CAXBSB010000050.1, from coordinate 32,857 downwards.
CGCTGGGCTTTTCGACGACATCCTGTAATTCGAAGACATCGCCCACGGGGTGTTTCGGCAATGCGACGCCGTAATGAACGACGTCCTCACGCGGAACCTCTTCAAAGGCAACAACAACGTCGGCCTTGGACGATTCAAACTGTTCGACCATACGCTGGACAACGTTTGATTTGGCATTCACGCCCAGAATCGAATCGCCCAAAGCGACAACGAAAGACTGGTCTCCGATGAAGGGGCGAGCACACAAGACGGCATGCCCCAATCCCAGTTGCCGGCGCTGTCGCGTGTAGAAATACTCCATTTGCTGGCGTTCAAACTGCAGCTCCTGAAGTTGTTCTTCACGCCCGGTTTCTCTCAGGAACGAAATCAGTTCCGGATTGATGTCGAAATGATTCTCGATCGACGTTTTTCCCGGTCCCGTGATGAACAGTAATCGATGTATACCGGATTGAGCCAGTTCATCGACGACGTATTGCACGACAGGTCGCCGTCCGACCGGAAGCATTTCTTTCGGTTGGCTCTTGGTCGCCGGCAGCAACCGTGTTCCATGACCTGCCACTGGTACCACTGCGATATCAATCGTCATCTGTCCCATTCCTCAGGATTTCGACTCATCTCACGCTGCGTCAACGTCAATAACTTTGGCGAATGCGCCCGGCATCGGAAGAATTCAGCGCGAACTGAAAGCCCTCTGAGCCTACTTGTGATCCCTCAACGATCCGCTCGCGAGAGACCACGTAAAGTACCGACGCTGCAGAACATAGCAGTTCCCAGAAGACAGCAACAGACGAAGTCATGCGCCATTGTGGCAATTCCCGTTTCCATACTTCAGACGCAAAGTTCCATTTCCAGGAATCGCTTGGGTTCTCGTGCATACTCGTGTGCGAGCTGCTGCAGTGTTTCCCAGCGTTTGGAATGATTGGGCGATTCGAGCTTCGGCATTTCGGCGGGCAGGCTGGTCAGAACCGCTTTCTTGATGACCATCGCACGAATCTTGCGGGTACGCATTTCACCCGACACTTCGCAGGTCAATGCAATCAGATAGATCGCCGAAGTCCCCGGAATGCCCATGTCGCGTTTCATCACGCCAAGGGCAAATTGTTCTGACAGGTCGTTGAGAACCGCGTTCAGATAAAACCATGTGTCGTTCACGGGGAGTGGCAACATCGCGTTCTGGGCTGTCGTCTTTCTCGCTGCCGCTTGAACGGCATCTGAGGCTGAGGAATTCAGGAATACCTCTGCACAATGTTTTTCACTCAGCGTTCGAATCTTCAGAACGCCGCCATCAATTGAATTGAGCGAGATATTCAGCCGATCGAGGAACTCCTGCTTCTCCCAATGAGCCCGAGCTCGCCATTTGCCGAAATACCATCCGACCAGCATCAGGACGAACCCGGCACTCACTTTGACCGCATGTTCGCGTACTGCCGTGACGATCGACGCCCAGATTTCTTCCAACCCCATGGACACATCCCTTTGTCTTGCGGCTCGTTCGAATTCAGAATTGCAAAATCGCGAAAGTTTCCTGAGTCTTCACTTTCCTATTGAGGTGCATTCTTCGCCTTCTCGCTCAGGATTTTTGCAGCCTCATCGTCCGGAATTTCACGCAGCCAGATATTACGCCAGCGGATTTCTCCGCCGTGCGTCTGCAATTGAATCGGCCCCTTTTTCGGGACGGGTCGTTTCCGTTCCGAGTCGAAGTAGTTTTCGAGGACCGCATGGTCAACGACCAGTTTTTCATTCAACCAGACGGTCACCCGATCATCGACCATGATGATGCGAAACTGATTCCACTCGCCGAACGGCTTGTCAGCGACGACCAGCGGATCGCGACCGGGCATCAACGGCCTGTTGTTAAACAACCCTCCCGACCCCTTGTTGGGGTTGCGATGAGGATTACTCGCCAGGCTGGGTTGATTGATATCCCAGATTTGAACCTGTGGACAGCCTCGCAAATAGATTCCCGAATCCGCGCCGGCGACTGTCTTGTATTCGATTAGTAGCTCAAAGTTTCCGTAATCTTTTGTCGTCGTTGCGTAATCTCCCTTGCCGTCGTTGATCAATTCTCCATTTTCAACGCGCCAGTGATCCTTCATTGTGGCTGTCCATTTTGCGATCTGCGCCATTCGATCGGCTTCCGGCATTGATGCCAGCTTCTCGGGGTCGAATGTACTTCCTCCCTGCCAGCCCGACAGGTCTTTTTCATTGAAGAGCGCCGCAAAGTTTGCAGGCGGTTCCGCTTTGGCTGTGACACCTCCAAGCAGTACATACAAAACCCCGAATGAAAAGATCCCGAGACGGCAGTTCATTGCATTGAATCCCGCTGAAACACTCATGGCGGCAGTCCTTACGTGACAGAAAGTTCCTGGGGGCGAAGTCTCCATGGAATTGTAGCCGATCCTTCACACGACTAACAAACCGGGCGATGTGATCCTCACGGCAAGGCAGGTACACAGATTGAACCGTGCTGATGAAAAATGGAGAATTCATCGGGCGCGAGAGATTTTGAGTGACCTGGTCGATATTCTTGAAGCGAAGGGCTTCAACTTGTGAGGTCGAGGGCGGGTCGCACTTCCGTGTCGCGTCGAAACATGGGTTAGACGCTGCAGTTTGATGCCCGCGGGACGCCACACTAAAACGGAATGCGATTTAAGGAGAACTACGATGGTCTGCACTCACCTGAAGGAACTGTACGTTCTCTGTGAACAGCATGACTTACGACTCGGTGGGTCAGACTTGATTCGCATTGTCTGTCGCCAGTGTGGAAATGTGGAAACATGTCCCTCTGTGTTGATGGACGAATACGACTCGCGAGAACCTGATGGTCCGACTCCGTCCACTGCGACAGCGAAGTCTGAAACGAAGACTTCGTAAGAACGTGTCAACAACGAGTCCCGAATTCGACGGGTTATCGAGCGCCCATTTCTGCCATGAGTGTCGACTCAGTCGCGCTGATCGCACGTGCCATGCGAGCCGAGAATTCTCGTGCCGAATCGCGATCAAGGTGGCTGGCATCGAATGTGACCAGCCCCTCAGACGATGGCGTTAACCAGTAACCTCCCGCAGCTTCGAAGGCCTGGGCGAAAGCCTGTTCGGAAAAATCATCTTCCAATGATTCCATCGCGGCACAGGTCGGAGGCCGGAATCCGAAAACCTGGATTCCGCGAGCGTTCCATTCTCGAACTTTGGCAAGCACGCCATCGACGATTTCGTCTGAAATCGGATCCTTGCGAGCCTGTTTGTAGTAATTCAGCGACTCAGCATGGCCAATGTGACTGGCGCGAGGTTCCAGCCAGCCATCTGACGATCGATGCTCGGACGCGTCGTAGCGAACACCTGATATGATCTGATTCAGAAACTGACGATCAAGCGGCGCCCACGTTGTTTTAGCCCATCCCAGCCAGCGAGCTTTCCAGACGTTGGTCGATGTCAGTGACGCGGAACTCGCAACGAATTGATTGCTTTTCAGCGAAAGCTGCCGCAATGACCGCGGCGTAATTCCCAGAATCGCAATCTTCCTGTCTGTGGCGGGATCCAAAACCTTCTCGGCAGCGTTCAGATAATCGCTCGAATATCCCGCGGCCGCAAATGCAAAATTACGTATCCGGCGCGGTTTCAATTCAGACGCCATCACACTGGGGGACAATCCGACCAATGTTCGCGAATCCCCCAGCATCACGACTTCGGCGTTTTCCTTCCACGTTAGCTTCTGATAGTCGAAGAAGGCGTCTTCATACGCAACATCCGGCAGCGGTCCACGGACAATTGCCAGGATCGCAGCGGCGATCATCATCGTCCACGCTGTGCGGTCACAAAGAAATGTGCAACGCATTCCAGTGCGGTTCATAGGCCCGTAACCTGAAACGAAAATACGATGGGAGATGGAGTGGAGAGTCGGCGCAACGTGACGCCTTACGCCAGCGTTGGTCGAGTGACGCGTTTGTAGGTCAGCATAAGAGATGCGTCAATACGACCTGTTACCAGTCAGTGACGACCTGTGCCCTGCGCCGGTTTGAAATCCGTTGAAAAGCGTGACTGGAAGAATAAACAGCTCACTTCACGACGCTGTTTGCCGGTGGAGATACGATGGATGGTCCCGATTGGGGCGAAGCGGCCGGGTCTTTCTTCAGGAACTTACTGACCGGCAAGTCGTAGTACCTGGCACCGGCCGAGGGGCCCGTTGCGTGTGACCGCCCGTCAACGGTCATGGTGAAGATTCGGATCACCGCGCGGTCGGCATATGCCTTCGAAACCTCAATTTGTCCCGCGAGTTTACCATCCTCTGTCGGCTTCATGGTGACGGGGGTCTTCACAAGATTCGTCCCCGTGCGATCCGGATTGCTGAATGCCATTACGAAGACGGAATGAATGGGCTTGAGTCTTCCCTGGTCAGCAATCGTGATGCGGACCATCAGTTTATCGGCGTTGCCCGATTCCACTTGTACGTCGTACTTCAACCCCCACTCGTCTTTCGAAGGGCCAAGATTGTACCAGTGTGCCCAGAGATAGCTGGTTGTCAGGACAACAGTGATGATGGCGACCACGCCTGTCACTCGGGGTAAAAAACGATAAACCGTGTCGCTAACACCTTTTGGCATCGCTGTCACCGATCCTTGTGACGAAAGAATGGCTAGGAAGAACGTGGCGGATTGAAGCAGCCTGCGTCGATTCGGGCAATATCAATCCGATTGCCCGTCGGAACCAGCCTGGATCGTGTTTATGGGACAAAAGCCAGTGGATTGCAGCACGGATAAAAGCTGCCGACGAGGCCGATTTTGGCTTGTGAGAATCTCATAAAAGACGCATCGGAATGAACTTGATTGACCTTGATCAGTGTGCGACCTATAGTCAAGCAAGAATAGTTCCGTTGGAATTTATGGGTTTCGCCTGCCGGATGTGTGGCAGGCATGTGCTGGAAGAACGGTTTGGTTGATTGAAGTCATGGAGCAAAGACTGTCACGATTTGAAGATTTAGGGCTCAGCGACGACTCGCTGAAAGCAATTCGCGCCGTCGGTTATCAGACCCCCAGTCCGATTCAGGCCGCGTTTATTCCAATTGCCGTCACCGGAAAAGATTGTATCGGCCAGGCACGGACCGGCACGGGTAAAACCGCTGCGTTCGTTTTGCCAATGCTTGAACGAATGGATTTCGATGACCCGCGCACTCAGGTTCTGGTCCTGACTCCAACGCGCGAGTTAAGCCAGCAGGTTGCCGACGAAGCGGTGCGGCTGTCGGTCAATCATGAAGTCACGACCGCGTGCTGCGTTGGTGGACGCCCTCTGCGGCCCCAGATCACGCAATTGGAACGCGGAGCACAAATCGTGATCGGTACGCCCGGGCGCGTGATCGATCTGATGACCCGCAATTGCCTCAAGCTGGGGCACCTGCGAGTCGTGGTTCTCGACGAAGCAGACCGAATGCTCGATATCGGCTTCCGGCCTGATATCGAAAAGATCTTGCGTCAGGTCCCGGCAGAACGTCAGACGCTGTTGCTCTCTGCGACACTTCCGCCGCCGGTCGAGCGACTGGCTCGCCGATATATGCGGGAGCCCGACCGAATCGACATGTCGGTCGATACGGTCAGCAATGACACGATCGATCAGTACTACGTGTCGGTCGATCCCGACCGCAAGTTCCGAGTCCTGGTACAATTGCTGATTCAGGAACGTCCACAACAGGCGATTGTGTTTACTCGAACTAAACGGGGTGCCGAAGAGGTCTTCCGCAGGTTCTCGGGACGGCTACCTCAATCGGCGTTCATTCACGGCGATCTGGCTCAGAGTGCCCGTGACCGTGTGATGAAGCAGTTTCGTAATGGGCAGATTCGTCTGCTGATTGCGACCGATGTCATGGGACGCGGAATTGATGTCAGTGGCATCTCGCATATTATCAACTTCGATATCCCCGAAGACTGCGATGACTACGTCCATCGGATCGGACGAACCGGCCGGTTGTCTTCCAACGAGACCAAAGGGTCGGCATTTACCTTCGTTTCGCTCAGCGAAGGAGATCTGCTCACAAATATCGAAAAGCGAGTCGATCGAATGCTGGAACCGTACACCGTCAAGGGGTACGAACCGTATGTGTCACGGCCGAAACGCGTACACGTTGACGAACTTCCTTCGGCACAACTTTCGGTAACGCCCGTCGATGACGACGACTTCTGGGTTGAGTGAAACCAGGCATGTCGGGCTGACATGTCGACACGCCTGTTTCCAGATTCCCGAATGATTATTTCGCATTGGAATGGACCGGCTTCAGTGTCGGCAGCGTTCCAAAGCTCAAGCTGGTCGGATGTTCAGCAGACCGAAAGACGCGATGGGTCGCCCGCTTGAAGTCTTCCGGTTTCGCGAAATAGATGTTGGGAACGAACGTCTGAGGGTTTCGATCAACCAGCGGAAACCAGGTGCTCTGGATCTGCACCATCAGGCGATGTCCCTTTTGAAAACGGTGCAGAACATCGAGTAACTCGAAACGGACACGCGTCGGCACACCCGGCTGAAATGGTTCGGGTCTGGCATAGTCATTTCGAAAGCGACCGCGAAAGACTTCACTGCGAACCAGCATCTGATAACCCGCCAGGGGTGTTGTTTCCGGCGCATCGGGGCGTACGTCGATCAATTTTACGACCCAGTCGGCATCCGTTCCTGTCGTCGATACCCACAGGTCTGCTTCCAGCGGGCCTGCCACAACCGTGTCCTCTTCGAAGGGATCGGTCTGATACGTCAAAACATCGGGACGACGCGATGCAAATCGCTGGTCGTCGACCATGTATTCAATCGTCATCTTGGGGGTGATGGTTTCACTGTACGGAACGGGTTTATTCGGATCGCTGACAAACTCATCGAACTGATCATTCGAGGCCTTCGCATCAGGCACATTTGCGGCCAGCTTTCCGCCAGGCTGAAGATACAATTTCCTCGGTTCCGTTTTCGCAGGTGGCCAGTGATCGAATGTCCGCCACGCATTGGAACCTGTTTCGAAGACAATGGCCTCGGCCGGAGCGGGCAGATCTTTGTCCTTCAAATACTTTTCAAAAAAGGGAAGTTCAATTTCAGCTCGATAGAAGGCCGCCGTCTTCGAACCGAAATTCACCTGACCCAGCTTATCTCCTTCGACCGAAGCCCAACCGCCATGATGCCAGGGGCCGACGACCAGCACGTTGTTCACCTTGGGATTCATCTTTTCGATCGCCTGGTAGGTCTTGAACGAGCCGTACAGGTCTTCTGCGTCGTACCATCCTGTCACCACCATCACTGTCGGCGCAACGTTTTTGAGATGCGGAATGAGTGCGCGCTTCTGCCAGAACTCATCACGATTGGGATGCTCCATCATCTCTTTCCAGAACGGGATCGAGCCTTTCAGATACTGCTTGTCGATGCTCTCGACCGATCCGGCTTCCAGGAACAGCTTGTAGCCATCGGGGGTGGGATAGACATACGGTTTGACAGGTTCCGTTGTCGGCTTCGGTCGTTCCGTCGCATTGCTGGTCAGCCAGCGGAAGGCATGAGCCAGGAAGAACGAGCCATGATGCAGAAAGTCGTCGAAATACCAGTCGCCGACCGGGGCTTGCGGAGACACCGCTTTTAATGCCGGATGTGCGTCAATCATCCCTGCGGCAGCATAGAAGCCGGGATACGAGATCCCGTACATGCCAACACGCCCGTTATGCTGCGGGATATTCTTGAGCATCCATTCGATCGTGTCGTAAGTATCCGAACTCTCGTCGATGTCTGAGGGCTTCGACTTGAAGGGGACATGCGGTGTCACCTGCAGGAATTCGCCCTCAGACGCAAACCGACCTCGAACATCCTGATTGACGAAGATGTACCCCGCTTTGACGAACAATTCACTCGGTCCCAGCTTCGCCGGGTACTTGTCTTCACCATACGGACCGACGTTGTAGGGAGTCCGCTTCATCAGAATCGGATACTTTTTGGTCGTATCGCGGGGAACAAACACCGACGTAAACAGCTTAACGCCATCGCGCATCGGGACCATATGTTCGGTCTTGGTGTAATGCAGCCGGATGTAACTCTCCAGTTGCGAAGGCTCCTGAGCCAATGACACTCGTGAGCCAGTCCAGACCACAGCCCCCAACACCAACAGGCGTACCAGCCGCATGAATCGTCTCCTCGTGAAAGTGATACACTGCGCAGACACCGAGACATGCCTGAGAAAGCTATAAGCAACCATCGTACACGTCAGAAGCACGAACACGAAACTTTACGACGACGTCCACGCCAATCGCGCAATGGGGCGTCCACTTACTTCTTGTATGACTTCCCCGGCCAATTGCTCCACCACTTCTGGAAGAGTTTCAATTGAGCTTCTGCGAAGTGTTTCTGACTTTCGGACAGGCGATCAGATTCATTGAAGTGTCGCTCGAAATCGGAATCACCGAGCAGCACCAGCAAGTACTTGTAGTACAGAACCAGATCGGGCCCTTCGTCGAAACGTGAGAGTTCGGCGAGGCCTTCTTCAAGTTCGCGAGCCAGGCGCCGAGCTTCAACATCGCCTGCTGCCGCCAGCTTGCAAAGTTCGATCAAATGCAGAACTTCGTGAGGCAGGCAATTGCCGATCCCCGTAATCGCGCCGACGGCACCGCAACGGATGAACCCGTGACAGACCTGCGTATCGACACCCGCCATCAGCAGAACATTGCTGTCAGCGTGAGTGATATGTTCTGCAGCGTAGCTCAACGCATCGGCACCACCAAATTCCTTGAAGCCAACCAGATTTGGAAACTCGCGCCGCAAATCGAAGAACAAATCCGCCTTGGTTTCGAATCCGTAGTAAGGGCTGTTGTAGATCACCGCGGGCAGGTTCGGTGCTGCTCCGAGAATTCGCGCAAAGTGAGCTCGCTGAGCCGCAGCAGATGTCCCTCGCGAAAGGACTCGTGGGATCACCATCAACCCCTTGGCACCGACGCTCTGAGCGTGAGCGGCGTGGGCTGCAGCGATCGCGGGGTTCTGTGCCCCCGTCCCGACCACAACCGGAATGCCCGCTTCGGTCAGTTGGCGAACTCCTTCCTGCCGCTGCTGATCCGTCAGCAAAGGCCAGTCACCCATGGAGCCGCAGTACACAACGCCGTTCATCCCGGCGTCCATCAACGACTTGGCTTTCCTGACGAGTGCTGCATAATTCGGTGTACCATCAGCCTGGCACGGAGTCATCAATGCGGGAATGCAGCCTTGGAAGATATTCGAGTTCAACGTATTTCCTCTCATCGATAGGGTTTGTATCAAGTACACCTGCGGCATATTGTGGCCGGAGGCGACGGACGGCTTCTTCAAACTGTCGATTCGGCGGTTGGCCCAGCGATCCTGTTGCGTCAGATCGTAACGAACTCTGAACCGGCATACAAAACATCGGAACCCGTCGTCGAGGAACGCACCAATGTCAACGAATGCGATCTGCCCACCGAGAGTCTGACCTCGTTTGCCACGGGCTATCAGGTTGTGCGGCTGGTGAATACGACGAGGATGCTTGCGGAGAATTCAAACCTGGCAGTAGAGTCAGTCTTGGTAGATGGCGAAACGTTCCTCACTTCCTGTGATGGAACACCAGTTTGCTTCGGAGTGAATGACATCATGCCCGTCGTTTTGCACAGGTTTCTGGCTTTCGTCACGTTGATCTCCGTTTCGTCTGCTGCGATCGCAGACAGTGTCACTCAAAACGGCGTCACTCAATGGCAGCGTCAACCTGAAGGCTGGAAAGGTGTCGAAACGACGGATGACACCGTCACTCTGACCAGTGACAAATGGAGTTACTTGGTTGATTCGCATGACGTGAGCGATTGCCAGCTTTCCGCCACTGTCGTGATCAAAGAGCCGGCCCGGCAATTTGGCTTCTTCGGAGATGGTTGGAGTGCCTGGCCGGATCCAAAGTTCGGCGATGCCGGCTTTGACGCGGCCCTGTTGTTGCATGGCCAGCGACCGTCAAAGCCAGCCGCAGCCCCGATCGAATCGGCTTACCGAATTCAGATCTCTTACAAGTACCAGGCCGTTGCATTAGTCAAGTTTCCGGAAGGGGGATATGTGCAGGTGGTCCCCTGTCCGCTCAAACTCAACGAACCACATAAAATTCAGACGTCGATTCGTGAGCGGCAAATTGTCGTGCGAGTTGACGGAGTCGAGAAAATCCGCTGGCACGACAAGTTTCTGCCCCTCGAAAAAGGATTGTCTGGAATTGGTGTTTCCAGCTTGGCGAAAGTGAATTTCAGCGACGTAAAACTGGTTCAGTCATCCAATGATGCTGTCACGCCACAGCCCACAGCAACCAATTTTTCAGTTCGAAAATTCCTTGGTGACCGCCTGTTCGTCTTCGACGGTAACGAACCGGTACTGGAACTCCATTCAGAAAAAGACCCCAGTTGCTTCGCGAAATTGAAGCCTGGCTATAAACCACAACTCACCTTCGATTCGCATTGGGGGCTCGAGAATCAGGGAGCATTTCCAGAAGCCGCCAGTAAGTGGACTGAGCCGAAAGTCAGTGGCGGAGGAAAAACCGTGACCGTCGACTGGACTGCACGGAACGTGAAAGATCGTTTCACCACACGCAGCACTATGACGGTTGGATTTGATCCGCGACGTGAAATGTACACCTACCAGATCGACAGTGAACTGGAGGTCCTTCCCGGCGAACCGTTCCATTTTCGATACGGCTTCGATTTTGAGCACCATACGCCACTCGACCCATTCCGCTGGCAATATCTGATCGCTCGCAGGCGGTCTGGCGAGCTGTACCACAGGCCGGTTTATCCGATCGATCCGGGCCCCCAGTTCGACCTCGACATGACAAGTGGCACTCGCGTCTGGTATGGCCGTCACATGGAGGAACAGCACGTTGCACCGAGTGTGGAATATCTCTGTTCTCCCAGCGAAATGGGCGACCGAAAATGTCATACAGCAGTCTGCGCCGCGTTCTATGACACGGGAGTCGCCTTTGAGCAGGAAACTGCCAAGCCGGGAACCCGGATTCGCGTGAAGTACCGCTACACGGGGGTGCCTGTCGCCGAAGCCGCCTCGTTATTTGAGCAATCGAAGATCTACAGTGCTCCGATGCTCGACCCGACTCACCACTACATTTTTGCTGACGAGTGGCCGAAGTTGACGTTCACAAAGTTTGAACCACTCAGCAAGACCTGGATCTACGGGCGTACACCATTCATCACGGCGCACAATTCTCGCCCGACATATGAACTGGCCAAGGACTGCGGCACTGGGAGTGGCTTCGCCATGAAACTTGGCCCCGCATCCTTCGGTAAGGCCAATCTTCCTGTCGGGACATCCCTGACCAAAGGACGCTGGATCGTCACAGTACTCGTAAAGTCGGTGAACGCTCATGGTCCCGGCGGTCGAATCGAATTGGAAGCGACAAAACCCAAAGCAAGTGAACCCTTCAAGAAGGTTGTTCATTTTGTGGGAAATGGTAGCTTCGACTGGAAGCGACAAGGATTCGCGTTTGACTTAAGTGAAGATGCCGGATCACTGGCAATCGCGTTTGGAAATTCCGGTACCGGCGAGATGCTGGTCACAGACGTCGAGTTTCAAAAGTCCGACGATTCAACGCCTCTGCCGGATGGGGTCGCAGCAGCCCCGAACTCAACACCGCCTGCATTTGGCAATGCTCCTGCAGGGGCGATCGCCGACTTTCGAATGCAGGAAGGGCGTGGAAACTTTGTGCTGAACTACGCCACAGGCCCGCTGGGGCACCTCGATCTGGCCAATGTCGACTGGGTCATCGATTCCGGCCGCCATGCCATCAAATTCGCTGAGAATCAGACTGGACGCAAGGATTATCGGTTGGACAGTAATCTGGCCCGAAGCTATCTGGGGCACACTGCATACGCAGGAAGGGATACGCTGCCCGTTGCACTGACCGGTTTCCACGGTGGTGGAGGTCCCATGAAGGGACTGACGCTGGCCTGCTGGATTAAACCCGCTGCAGAAATGGGAAAGAGTACTCATTCTGGCAAGGGAGATATCCTTGGCTTCGGCGCCCGCAGGTTTATTCTCGGTTTACAAGGTCAGACGGCGCCGTACCAGCTGACAACACGGATCAACGTCAATGATTCATGGACCTCTGAAGCAAAGATTGCGGCAGACCAGTGGTCCCACGTCGCGATGACAGCAGAGCCCGCCGATGGCCAATGGCGAGTTCGACTTTATCTGAACGGTCAATCAGTCTCCGAAGGAACGACAAAGAAGTTCCCCGCAGACTCGCCAATCCCACCGTCGCTTATTCTCGGTGCCGAAATCTTTTATCTGCACGACGCCTACTATCGCGGACTGATCGGGCAGACGTACGTTTTCGACAAAGCACTGTCGGCGGCAGAGATTCTTAATCTCGCTCGCTGACAAACATCGTCAAACGCTAACATGGTGGGGGAATGAAGGTGTGTGGCATCGACCTTCGTTCCTGTTGGCTGGAAGTATTCATCCTTGAAACCTGATATGTTCGCTTCGCTTTCTGAGACGATCTCAGACCGGCTCAATTTGAATTCCGATCAAAATCAAAGGTCTCGAGTGACTGATCCCGTCGCCGTTCTGAATCGGCCTCATCCCCCAGAGTCTGCCACCTGGCACGACGCATTGTCCGCCGCCACCCGCGACTCGGACGTGCTATTACGACGTCTGAACTTGCCGCCCGACTTACTTCAATCAGCACGCGAAGCTGCCGCACAATTTCCCGTGATGGTGCCAGAGAGTTACTTGCGACGAATTAAGCCAGGGGACCCGCGCGATCCGCTGCTGCTTCAAGTTCTGCCTCTCAAGAGCGAAACAGACGAAGTTCCAGGCTTTGTCGACGATGCCGTCAACGATCTTGGCTCGCGAACGGCTCCGGGGTTGCTTCACAAGTACCACGGCCGCGCTTTGATGATCATGACAGGAGCCTGCGCCATTCACTGTCGCTATTGCTTCCGTCGCCATTATCCCTATTCCGACGAACCAAAGACGCTGGCACAATGGACCCCCGCGATTCAGGCCATCGCCGCGGACACATCCATTCACGAAGTTCTGCTCAGTGGCGGTGATCCTTTGATGCTGAAGGATCAACGACTGCAGGAATTCATTCAGATGCTGTCTGCGATTCCACATCTTCGCCGCCTGAGAATTCACAGTCGGTTGCCGATTGTTTTGCCGGACCGCGTAACAGATCGACTTGTGAAAGTCCTGACATCGTCTCGTCTGACACCCTTTATGGTCATTCATGCCAACCACCCGCACGAGTTAACCGGCGACTGTGCCGACTCGGTCCGTAAACTGGTCCGCAGCGGAATCACGACACTCAATCAGGCGGTGCTGCTGCGCGGAATCAACGATACCGTCGAGATCCAGCAGGAACTCTGCGAACGACTCATCGACCTGGGAGTGATCCCGTACTATTTGAATCAGCTTGACCGAGTACGTGGAACAGCACATTTTGAGGTCGACGACACCACAGGGATTCAGATCATTGCAGAGCTTCGTCGGCGGCTGCCAGGCTATGCGGTGCCGCAATTCGTACGGGATGAGCCAGGCTGGGGACACAAGCGTCCACTCGATTCAATGGCATCGCCATCAACTTGATTGCAGTTTGATTTGCCTACTATTATTCCTGTGGAGGTTGAATTTGAATGGAAACGTCATCCTTCCATGAGTTCATTCAAATCGTCGCTCTCGGTGATCTGAACCAGGTGAAAGTGCATCTGCGGCAGACACCCGCACTGGCAACCATGGCGTTACCGAGTGGTGTCAAAGAGAGAAAAACAACAGAAACTTTCATCACCGAAATTCGGCGCTCCGTGTACGGCGGGGATACGGCACTTCACATCGCTGCAGCAGCGTTTTACAAACCGATTGCCGAACTTCTGGTTTCTTGCGGAGCGGATTGCCGAGCGACGAATCGACGTGGAGCGGAGCCGTTACATTACGCTGCCGATGGACGAGGTTCTCAATCACAGTCGCAGGCCGAGGTGATCAAGTACCTGGTCTCGATCGGTGCAGACACGGATGCCATCGACAAATCCGGAGTGGCACCAATTCATCGAGCCGTCCGCACGCGATCACATGCAGCGGTTCTCGCACTGTTGGATGCCGGGGCCAATCCGCGTCTACAGAACAAGGCCGGTTCGACGCCGTTACATTTGGCGGTGCAGACGACGGGAGCCAGCGGTAGCGGTACAGATGATGCTCATCAGCAGCAAGAATTGATCATCAACCTGTTACTCGATCGTGGAGCGAAGCTGACCGACGAAGATTTCAGCGGGAAAACGGTCAGGCAGGCCGCAACGGGGAACGGGATTCAATCCATTCTGGCGAGTAGAGCAGATCGCTGATGTGACACAGGCAGCGTGTCAAAATCGATAGAACGACTCGCGCCAGAAACACCACTGCCGTTGTCGATCGACAACGGCAGTGGATGAAGACGCGATGATCGGGATGCGTTACTTGGCGTATTCGACAACCCGGGTTTCTCTCAGGACGGTCACTTTGACTTCACCTGGATACGTCAAAGACTGTTCAATTGCAGCAGCCAGGTCACGACAAAGTCTGGCGGCTTCGCGATCACTCACATCCTGCGGATTGACGATCACGCGAACTTCACGACCAGCCTGAACAGCAAAGGCCTGCTCCACGCCGGGGAACCCGCAAGCGAGTGTTTCCAGTTCTTCCAGCCGTCGGACGTACTTCTCGAGTGTTTCGCGTCGGGCACCAGGTCGGGACGCAGAGCAGGCGTCTGCGGCGGCTACCAGAACGGTATAGATGTATTCAGGGCGAATGTCATCGTGGTGCCCCAGTGCGGCATGTACGACTTCTCCCTTCTCTCCATAACGCTTCAATAGTTCAGCACCGACTGCCGGGTGACCACCTTCCATCTCATGGTCGGCAGCCTTACCGATATCATGCAGGAACCCACATCGACGACCCAGGTTGCCGTTCAAGCCGAGTTGCTCAGCCATCAATCCGGTCAAGTGTGCGACTTCGATTGAGTGCCTGAGAACGTTCTGGCTGTAACTGGTTCGGAAGTGCAATCGCCCCATCAGATCCAGCACCTTGTCGTGCAGATTCGGAACTCCTGCTTCCTGCGCAGCTTCGTTCCCCTGACGATGGATGAAGGCTTCCATCTCTTTCTGAGTTTCAACCACGATCTCGTCGATTCGAGTCGGGTGGATACGTCCGTCTTGAATCAGCTTCACCAGAGCCTGCTTGGCAGTTTCGCGACGGACACTGTCGAATGCCGATACCACAACCACGCCGGGGGTATCGTCAACGATGACGTCAACACCCGTGGCCTTTTCAAATGCCCGAATGTTGCGACCTTCGCGGCCGATGATCCGGCCCTTCATTTCGTCGCTGGGGATATCGATCGTCGAAACCGTTGATTCCGAGGTGTGAGCCGACGCATAGCGCTGAATCGACATCCCGATGATTTCACGAGCCATCCGTTCGGATTGCTGCTTGAGTTCTGCTTCCTGCTTGAGAATCAGAGCTCCGGTTTCATTCTTCAGCTCTCGTTCGAGCTGCGTCATCAGCATTTCGGTAGCGGCTTTCTGATCCAGACCGCTGATCTTGTAGAGTTGCTCCTGTTCCTGCTTCAGAACACGATCCAGCTCTTTTTCCTTGGCGTCGATCGTCTTGTTACGTTCGGCCAGCTTGGTATGGGTCGCTTCAAGCATCCGCTCCTTGCGGGCGATGTCATCTTGCTGCTCCTTGATCCCCGCTTCGCGTTTATCAAGTGCACGTTCCTGGTTTCGCAGTTCGTCGCGAGACTGATTGATTTCCTTTTCGATCGCTTCGCGACGACGAAGTCCTTCTTCTTTGGCAGCGAGTTCGGCTGACTTGGCGATGGTTTCAGCTTCACGCTGGGCCTGCTGAACGATTTCATCACGCGTCTTGTATGCGCCACCACGCACTGTTCGCTCGAGGAAGTAGCCGATTGCACCTCCGACAATGAACGAAATAATTCCCACCACAAACGGTAACATCCCAGCCTCCCATTAAGCGACCGGAGACACCGACGCGCGTTCGGGTGACCCGACGCACAATTGACAGGGACACTGCTCATTCCGCGGGCAGCGCGCCAGCGGTTGAGTGGAGAGGAACGGATTGTGATAGTTGGAAACGATCAGCCGCGAATCTGTCGACGCGACGGCAATAGTACCTTCGCAACAGTTGTTGACCTCAATTCCCCAGCCAGACGGGCAGACCAGTCCTCTTGTGGAGGCCCGACTGCCAACCTGTGCACGGCGATAGCCGGCAAGGAAGAATGGCGCAGACCGATCCCCAGCAGCATGTCGGCCGAAAACATCAGGTTCGCTGATGTCTCAATCGCACGCTTCAGGCACAAGCAGCCTCGCTGAAACAGCCAGACTACAAGTTCGATCAGTTCGCCAAGAAAAGAAAACAACCTGACACCCTTACGCAACCATCCACCATCAAACAACTTGCGATACGGCTTTGCGATTATTCGCGAACCGTGTTCGTAAGACCGTTCATCTCCGAGTCACCATCAACTCGGCAATCTCCGGGATCATTTCAAAAGAAAATTCCCACGGATAACGGTGGCATGGTAACACGTTACGGCAAACCTGCAACTCTACGGGGGCGACGTCTCGAGTTCGCCGGTGGGAACACGCGATGGGCAGGTGAATTCGCACCGATCAACCTCGGCATCACGTCATTTCGATCGCTTTTCAGTGCGCCAGGCTTCTGCTTCCTGATAGCACTCCACGATGCGGCCACGCACGAAATCGATCAACTCTTGATCCTGAGTTCGATTTGCGAAACGATCGAGTTCCTCGACGGTAATCGGTTCGCCGACGACGACTCGGACTCGGGCTGGATACAGAAACCAGCTTTTTCGCCCCAAAGCCTGGAATCCCCCGGCGATGCCGACGGGATAAACAGGCAATTTGGCTCGTCGCAGCATTGCGACGAATCCGGGTTTGAATTCACCAACTTCACCGGTTTCCGTACGTGTCCCTTCGGGGAAAATTCCGACCAGATACCCATGATGCATCCGTCGAATGGTTTCACGCAGGCTGGCGGTACTCGCCGCTTCCCGGTTAATCGGCATGACATAGGTGTTTCGCAGAATCCAGCCGACGACCGGGACTCGAAATAGCGAGTCACGTCCCAGGAAACTGACTGGCCGATGCAGCGGCAATCCGATCAGCAACGGGTCCAGAAAACTCTGATGGTTGGCAAGCACCAGTCCCCCGTCAGCGTCATCCAGCCGCTGGTATCCGCGAGCACGATAGCCCAGCCAGAAGCAAAACACGTTTTGCAGGATGAACTGAATCGTTCTCCAATGCAGGTTTCTGGCCTTGGGAGGGGGAAGTGGTAACGGTTCTGCGGAGGATGACATCCGGAAAATTCTTCCAATCGGCGGGCAGTGAGTGGCGAATTGCGTTTCGCTGTCGAAAGTCTTACGATTCCAAGCCCAATTCGCCAGCCTCAAAGACTGGCGGCCTGGAATTGCCCGTATCCGTCAGGCAGTTGGTGATCTTACCATTCGTACCCTCGTCAGGCAGCGGCGAATCAGGCGTCTGTCGCCCCATGGCCTCGTATGAGGACGATTAATCCCAATTTGAGACAACACCGTTGGTATCTCCGTCACTCCGGAAGGCCAACAGATGACAGCATCCGCCCACCTTGTTTTTCATCCAAAAGAAAGTGAAAAATGACTGACAGCATGAAGCCCGCAACTCAATGTCTGCACGCTGGACAGGTTCCCGACCCGACCACCAATTCACGGGCGGTGCCGATCTATCAGACCACTTCGTACACATTTAACGATACGGACCATGCCGCCAGTCTGTTTGCGCTGCAGGCATTTGGAAACATCTACACGCGGATCATGAATCCCACGTGCGATGTTCTCGAAAAGCGTCTGGCGGCACTCGAAGGGGGAGCCGGAGCCCTGACCGTCGCATCGGGACAGGCTGCAGAATCGCTGGCCATTCTGAACATCGCCCAGGCGGGACAGAACATCGTCTCGGCAACCAGCCTGTACGGTGGAACCTACAACCTGTTCCACTACACGTTCCCCAAGTTCGGGATCAAGACCAAGTTCGTTCAGCAGGCCGATCCTGAAAACTTCCGGAAGGCAATCGACGGGAACACGCGCTGTATCTATCTCGAAACGATCGGCAACCCACGCGTTGACGTTCCTGATTTCGAAGCGATCGCCGCGATTGCTCACGAAGCTGGCATTCCGCTGATCGTCGACAACACACTCGCCTCACCCTTGCTCTGCCAGCCGTTCAAATGGGGTGCCGATGTCGTCGTTCACTCGTGCACCAAGTTCATCGGTGGCCACGGAACTTCGATCGGTGGCGTGATCATCGAAAAGGGTGGCTTCCCCTGGGGTAACGGCAAGTTCCCGGAATTGACCGAGCCAGATCCGAGTTATCACGGCATGAAGTTCTTCGAAACCTTCGGCCCGATGAACCTGTCGTACATTCTAAAGGTTCGTACTCAATTGCTCCGAGACCTGGGCCCTGCGATGAGCCCATTCAATGCATTCCTGCTGCTGCAAGGACTCGAAACCCTGCACCTGCGGATGCAGCGACACAGCGAAAACGCCTTGGCCGTGGCTCAGTTCCTGCAGTCGCATCCGAAGGTCGGCTGGGTGAACTACACGGGACTCGAAAGCCATCCGTCGTACGCACTCGGCAAGAAGTACCTGCCAAACGGCTGCGGCGCCATCATGGGCTTCGGGATCAAGGGTGCCACTCCAACGCAGCAGAAGGAAAACGGCATCAAGGTGATCAACAACGTCAAGCTGTTCAGCCACCTGGCAAATGTCGGCGACAGCAAGTCGCTGATCATTCACCCAAACAGCACGACGCATCAGCAGTTGACTCAGGCCGAACAGGAAGCGACGGGCGTTACCCCGGACTTCATTCGCCTGTCGATTGGTACGGAAGACGTCGCCGACATTATCGGCGATCTGAAGCAGGCACTCGAAGCAGTCTGATCGCTTTCGCAGCTGCCGCGTTTTTCGGTTGATCTGAACACAGGGTTGGTCATCCCATGGCCAACCCTGTTTTTGTTGATACTCTGTAATTCGACAAGCAGCAATGGGCGACAAGACAGGTCGGTTAAGAGACTCACGCTGCTGAAAAGTTGCGAAGTTTACGTTCCCCATCCGATGCATGTGCAAGGAGCAAGAACGCGGTGTATTCGATCATGTGATCAGGGCGATGAGCGAACGCGTTGCAGGAATCGAAGAGTTAGCCTTGCGCGCATTCCGTTTAAGTGTGGCGTCCCGCGGGCATCAAACTGCAGCGGCTAGCCCATGTTTCGACGCGGCACGGAAGTGTCACAAGCACGCGTCCTCCACGGTGAACTCCGAGAGACAAAGATCTGGGTAACCTTGGCTTTACCCTAAACAACGACTGTCCCACGAACAGCGTCTTGCCGTCTCAGTCGAACAGGTAGCTGACGGATTCGTTTCGATGAATACGCCTGATCGCTTCACCAAGGAGAGGAGCGACAGACACAACCCGAATGTTGGGCAGCATCTGTTCAGGCTTGAGTGTCAGGCTGTTAGAGACCACGATTTCGACAATCGGGACTTCGCGCAGTCGCTGAGCCGCCTGACCGCAGAAGACAGGATGAGTCGCGCCGACGTAGATTCGGCTGGCTCCGTGCTGGGCGACGGTTTTCACCGCACCGGCCATCGAACCGCCGGTCGTGATCATATCGTCGAAAATGATGCACGTCTTGCCAGCAATCGGACCACCGATCAGGTTTTCCTGACGGGTCTCAAACGCATTGGCGCGTCGTTTGTCGACGATCGCAAACCCGCCTCCCAGATGATCCACGTGCTGAAGTGAGCGCTTGATGCTCCCCTCATCCGGGCTGACGATGACCAGGTTTTCCTTGGGAAGGTTGAGCGAACGGAAGTAGTCGTCCAGAATCGGGGCTGCGTACAGGTGATCGACCGGACAATCAAAAAAGCCCTGGATCTGAGCGGCGTGCAGGTCCATGGCCAGTACACGATCGGCCCCCGCCTTGGTAATCAGATTCGCGACGAGTTTCGCGGTAATCGGGACTCGCCCCATATCCTTGCGATCCTGGCGTGCGTAACCGTAGTACGGCAGAACGGCCGTAATTCGCGCCGCGCTGGCTCGTTTGCAGGTATCAATCAGAATCAGCAATTCCATCAGGTTTTCGTTGACGGAAGGGCCGGTCGGCTGGACGAGGAACACGTCACGGCCTCGAACGTTCTGGTCGAGGCGGACCGAGATTTCTCCGTCCGGAAAATTCCCCAGCTCCACCGCTCCCAGGCCAATCCCCAGGTAGGACGCGATTTCGGCGGCGAGTTTCGGATTCGCACGTCCACTCAGGATACAGAGTTCATCATGCATGAATTGGCTGCTGGAACGGTCGTAGGCGGGAAAAAGAGGCCGTCAGTTCGGGCCGCATTTTCAGCCAAGACCCCCACAAACGCAAGCCGCACCGCAGAGATTGCTGACGATTCCTCGGACATCGTCTCTTTTCCCCGGCGCAATTGTCGCAAGTTATTGTTCTACAGTCTGTTCCGAAAATCCGGAGGTGAAGTGGGCGATTCCGGAATGATGGAAGATTCCCCGGAAAACGCCTGACAGAGTCTCGCTGTACAGAAACTTCAGTTCCCGCTCGTCACATTCACCGGGTGATTCTTGAGAATGGCGGAATAATGGTTCCGGCCGCAACTTCCACTGCCCCTTCCAGAACGGCGTGAGGACCGATCCGGCAGTCAGGTCCGATCACCGCCGGTCCCTGAATGTGAGAGAACGGCATAATCACCGTATCCTGCCCGATCACGGCTCGCGGATCGATATAAGTCAGCTCCGGTGAAACGATCGAAACTCCGGATGCCATCAGCCGCGCTGCCGTCGCTTGTTGAATCGCACGCGTCACATCGGCCAATTGAGCTCGGGTGTTGACTCCCATGGCTTCCGCAACCTCGAAAACCTTGGCAGCAACAACGGGCAGACCATCCTGTTTCAAAACCAGCGGGCAGTCGGTCAGGTAGTACTCAGCCTGATTGTTGTTCGGCCGGATTCGATCCAGAGCACTGATCAGAGACTGCGAATCAAACGCGTAACAACCGGTGTTGATTTCACGGATTCGCCGCTGTTCCTCAGTCGCATCCCGTTCTTCCACAATCTGAACGAAATTCCCGGCCCCATCGCGGACAATACGTCCGAGCCCATGATTGGCTTCGGTGTCGGTGGTTCCAATCACAGCAGCCGCATTCGAATCCGCCTGTGCCTTGAGCAACCCCCCCAGTGACTCGCTTCTCAGCAGTGGAGTGTCACCCGCCAGAACCAGCACCGCCCCGTGATGCGATGCCAACTGGTCCCGGCAAACCATCACGGCATGGCCGGTCCCCTTCTGCTCAGTTTGCAGAGCGAACTCGATGTCTGAATGCTTTGAGAGCTCTGACTGGACCAG
Organism: uncultured Schlesneria sp.; assembly: GCA_963977965.1. GTDB lineage: Bacteria > Planctomycetota > Planctomycetia > Planctomycetales > Planctomycetaceae > Schlesneria. Next base: position 11,419 of record CAXBSB010000050.1, on the reverse strand, counting down.
ATCGGCCCGATGTCCGACGACTGCAACAATTCGCGAAACCCCGGCAGCACGTGCCGCATCAATCACATATTCAATGATCGGCCGACCGCAGACTTCATGCAGAACCTTCGGCAAAGCAGACTTCATCCGGGTACTTTTGCCAGCGGCAAGAATGATTCCCAAGGCTCCGTGTGACAATTGAGCTTCCCAACTTTCCGTGAATTGTTGGACTCGAACGATAGCGGTTTATTGACGAAATCCCGGACTGCAAAAGTCAAGTTTCGTTGAGGGGCGATCAGTCTTCCAGAACCTGCGATGGCACCTGGAAATCGACTGGCAGCAACTCGGCTTCAGCACCTGAGGTCACTTCGAACTGGCGTGACAGTTGCTCAATTTCCAGCTGCAGACGCGCCAGTTCGGCTCGTTTCATTTGCAGGACAATGCGTCCTCGGTCTACGGCTTCGAAATCATGGAGAACGGAATCAATGGCCTCGGCCTTGTCTATGAGTCCCGCGGCTTTCAACAAGGCGGAACTGCGTCGCAGGTGCAGCGAAATTCCTTCGGGATCCGGCTGCAACAACGATTCGTTGTCAAACGAAATCTCAAGTGCCGCGAGCAGAATCGGAGTGCCGAGTTCGGGCTCTACAGGTGTCTCGGCAGAGATCAGCGAGCCGATCAGTTCCGGCTGCCCCAGTTGCGGCAGGTCTTCCGCAAAGCAATGGACCAATGGTAATGCCAGAGCAAAGACGGATGTTTGCATTACCAGTCGAAACCGGGTCAGCAGACGACAGTCGAACATCGCAAACCTCCTGAAACGAGGGGACGTCGAAAAAAGATGTGTGATGGGAGAGGAGGGTGGGGATGTATCTCATCCGGGAAAAACGGTCAAGTAGTTTACGATGTGTTCAGGTGTGCCGATGAGCCAGGGCACGGCCGCAGGGTCCTCAATGCGGGAGGGTGAGGCTCCAGCCGAACCGTCTTCGGACCAGAAGTGTAATACCCAATCGCAGGAGGCCGCCGCCTCGCCCTCCCATTGGCCTGCAAAACAGCGGATCGGCCACAAAAAGCCCTGACCGAGGGGCGACACGATCAAAGGACTCCATCAAAGGACTCCATCAGCATTCTCTGACGCAGGAATATTTTTCAAAAACCGCCGAAAAACTTCTCTAGGAACGAGATACGCTTCTTGGTAGAAGTCGCCATTGGCGAATTTCCCGGATCGGAACGGATTCCTTTCCAGCCGCCTGAATGGATGTGATGAAATGGCTAATCTGGTTCTGACTCACGGTTCCGACGAACCCCTGCCAATTACCCGTGGTCGCCTGTTTGACTTCCCGGACGATCCGATCGCCTGCATGCGAAAGCTGAAGGCTCGACATGGAAACATCGCCGCTCTGGAAGATGAGGGCCAGCGTGTCTATTTTGCGTTCGGACCGGAGTTCAACCACCAGATTCTGAGTGACGGCACCACGTATCACTCGCAATTCTTCGCCATTCGTGGATCCCGAAATTCGCCCCAGCGCCGGCTGACTTCTGGACTGCTCAGCATGAACGGCGAGCAGCATAAGCGACAGCGACGACTGGTGATGGATGCATTCCTCAAGAAGGCGATCGTCAACTACGTCCCCACGATTCGCAAACTGACCGACGAAATGGTGTCAGCATGGAAACCCGGAACTGAACGCGACATCAATCGCGACATGACCGACTTCATGCTGCGGCTGACCAGCACGATCCTGTTTGGTATCGATGATGCCGAGATGGCTTACCGCGTCGGGCACATGATCGATCACTGGGTTCACATGAACCACGAACTCGGTATGGGAGCCTTCGTCGCGAACCAGGACATTGCCAACCGCTACGGCGATCTGCTGACATACGCTGGTACATTGGAATCTGAAATCAAGTCGATGATCAATCAGCGAAAGTCGAATCCCACGGGCCGCGATGCGCTGTCGATGATGATCAGTGCTCATGACAGCGAGGGGAGTATTTCTGACGACGAATTGATCGGCCAGGCCGCATTGATGTTTGGTGCCGCACATCTGACGACCGCACATACGCTCGCCTGGACTCTGTTCCTGCTCGCTGAGCATCCGAGTGTCATGGGTGAACTGCATCAGGAACTGAAAACAAGACTGGATGGCGGGTTTCCTACCAACGACCAGGTGGATCAACTGCATTGCACGGAACGAGTCGTCAAAGAAAGCATGCGAATCCTTCCCGCTTCGTCCTATTCTCAGCGAGTTTCGGCCGTTGCCACGCAACTCGGACCATTTGCATTGCCTCCATCGGCCGGGATTGTGTTCAGCCAGTTTATGACGCACCACATGCCCGAGCTTTATCCGAATCCCGAAGAATTCCGGCCTGAGCGGTGGCTGCACATCAATCCCTCGCCTTACGAGTACCTGCCGTTCGGGGCTGGTCCCCGGATGTGTATCGGTGCTCCACTGGCCATGCTGATCCTGAAGACGGTGCTGCCGACAATCCTGCAACGGTTCAAGGTGACGGCGGTTCCGATGTCCGAAGTCACCGGCAAAGTGATTTCGACAATGCTCTGCCCCACATCCGCCTTGATGATGCGGCTGGACGAGCAGGACGGACGGTTTGAAGCCCATGCAGTGCGCGGAAACATCCACGAAATGGTCGACCTGCGCGAAGTTCCGCGCGTCGTCCGCAAAGCCGCGTAATGCTGCCGCTGTGCAAGTCGATCGGGTTGATTGGCGATGTTCATTGTGAACATCAGTCACTCGCCGTTGTCATCGACGAACTGAATCGTCGTCACGTGGAAGTGATGATTTGCACCGGTGACATTCCGACAGGTCCCGGCGATATCAATACTTGTTGCGACCTGCTCCAGACTCATCAGATCAAGACGATTCGCGGTAATCACGATCGATGGTTGATGAGCTTGCCGGTCATGACGCTTCCACATGCAACGCCGCCGGCTGTTGTCAAAAAGAAATCGTGGCGGTTCCTGGAATCTCTTCCTGTCACGATAGAACTTCCGACACAGTCAGGCCTCGCGCTGGTCTGTCACGGCCTCGGACAGTATGACATGCAATCGGTCATGCCGGAGAGTTCTGATCGCGAACTTGATGAGAATCCCTGTCTGCAGGAACTGGTTGAGTCGGGGCGATACCGATGGATCATCAACGGTCATTCGCATCACCGAATGGTGCGAAGCTATCAGTCACTGACGATCATCAACGCCGGCACACTTCGCCGCGATCACGATCCCTGTTTTTCTGTCATCGATTTCGAACGAGGTCGTGTCACGTATTGGGATCTTTTGGATCTAACAACGATCTCACAGTCTGCAGAACTGGCAATCTGAGCGTTGTTTGCGACTGGAATGCGGTTTACCACAGAGGGCACAGAGCGAACACGGAGGAATTCGAAGACTGATCGAGGTCACGATCAAGGAGCGATTCGGAGACCACGCCCATCCCAAGGCGTCTGGGCGTGCCACACGACCGCAGAACTGGCGAGCCAAGCGTTGCCTGCACATGATCAGCGTTGAAGCAATCGATTGTATGGCCCGCCATTAGTCTTCGAATTCCTCTGTGCTTTCTCTGTGTTCCATGTGGTAAAATGAATTCCCTCGCTCAAACGTCACCTAAAAGTCCGAAATGAGGAAAGACGGAACTCTCACGAGTTCCGCTACGAATCAATTACAGAACCGATGGGCATCGATTGCCGATCGCAGGACAAGATTCTGGCGAAGCCATTCTGCAACGTTGGCTGCGTCTGCGGGGAGTTCGTCGTACATCTCTTCGATTGCGTTGGCGATATCGTCGGCTGTGAACGATTCGGAGATGCAGAATTCAATGACTCCGAACTCGGTAAGCTCACTGAAATCGCGCGCCGATTCGCGGATCCAGCGTTTGAGTTCCGCGGATGCAGCCTCAGTGAGATCGTAAACGGAATCGTCGAATTCTTTGTGATCATTCAGCAGTTCAACAAAACGTCGCAGCAACGGTCGACAGGATGATTCCATCCATTTCCAGTGGTCGAGGCCGCGGTTTGACTGCCGAAGGACACTCCGACAATACTTCAGGAGTGTTGATCGGGCAAAATTGTGGTTGCAGTTCCAAGTCTCCTGGATGAGGCTGGTTAACTGCTGGTAAGAGGCGTCCTTGCCGACAGCCGGCTGTGCGATTTGGTGCCACTCCACCTGCAACTCATGAAGTGCTTCATACGAGTCCCACAGCCAATGAGACGGGTCACTGTTGAGTAGAGTATGCAACTCATCTTGTGCGTTTCCGTATAGAACGACTGCCGATTCCACAGATGTGATCGCTGTCTGGTGCATTGCATCCATCAATACGGAACACCATCCCGACAGATCATCGAACAGTCGGTTTCTGATCGAATCCAGGTCGGCCGCAATGATTCGGAAGTCACCCAGGCTTCGGGCGGCTCTCCAGCGAATTCGAATCAGTTCGAATAGTCGGCCATGTCGAGACATCGCCGTCAACAGAGCGACGGATCGTTCGTGATGGACTTCTTTCGGATGACGCTCAAGTTCGTTGGCATAGAGCGCAAGCAGGCGGCGTTCGGGTCCGTGCTGCTGCAACCCTTCAATCAGCCACGACACAGGGGTTCGCTGTGAATCAAGCTCCGACTGCAGAGTTGTCAACCAGTACAAGCGTGCAAAGTCAGTTTCACTCGCCGTACCACTTGCCGCGAGTCGTTTCAGAGCGTTGTAAACAGTCGTGGTGTCATCACCATCGATCACTCGCTGCCAGTACTGATCCGCACCGTCACCCTGACCCGTTCGTGATGTCTCTGCCTGAGAATTCACTACGAGAATATCGTGATCTATCGAACTCGTCGGGGACTGCTGTGGAACTGCGACGGCCGATTCGCTGACAGCCTCTGCGTTACCCGTCACAGAATCTGATGCGGGCGGTCCGTCATTGATTTGAACCTTGATACCAAAACCTTCCAGTCGTTCTTGCCACTGAAGACGTGCATCGACCTGATCAAAAGCTTCACGGAGTCGGCGAAAATGTTCGGGGAAATGCTCTGGTTTGAATTGCTTGATTAAACGCGTGTAAGCCCGCTTGACGTCTTTGCGCGTCGCAGAATCGGTGATTCCCAGGATCGCCGACGCATCATTCGGCCATTGAGTGATATCGTGTGGCAGCGAGTGTTGCGCGGGGCCATCCGCATTCGAATCGCCGTGCGAAGGATCAATTGTCATCCGATTCGCTCCAACCAAACTTGCCTGCCGAAATTCTTCTCTCTTTCGAAATCGAATTCGAAATTTCCAGCATTAACCGCTGGTATTCTGTTTTCAAATGCGGATATCGAGCGAATGCTGCAGCCCGTTCTGCTTCGGACATCCGCAGAAGGTCTTGTAGCGTTGGCTTTTCGGATAACCAGCCTTTTGAATTTAGTGGTAAGACATTTCCGTGTGTCGAAGAGATAGGGCGTGAGTACTCGTTCGACTTCGGCTTCGGCATCCAAACGTCGATAATGGCTCTGCCGAACGCGTACAGAATTATCAAAACCAACGTTCCCAGCAGCCAATTCTCACGTCGCGAGTCTGTCGTCGGTTCGGCTTCAACCTGCTGAGGCAGACCCTGTGTTGAGGCTTCGTCATAGCTTATCGTTTGATCGAGATACTGAATTGTTTGTTGATAACGCCGTTCAACTTGCTTCCAATCTGCCAGTTTGCGAGTCCACGGGGCGACTTGCATCGTGAATTGATGATGATTTAGATGCAGCGTAATCGCCGCACGGCCCCAGAAATCCGGATTGTCGCGGCTGGCATGAATAAACTCCTGCCGCATTCGGCTTGCTTTGTCTGGAGATGCGACAGATTGTTCGACGCATGCCGATACCAGACGATCGAATGCCTCATCCCCCTGCAACGTTGGGCGTTCGACATCTAATCCTGGTGAAAGCTTGTCGAGCCATGCCAGCAGGGCAGGCTCATCTTCACACAATGATTTCAGCCGATTGAATTCAAGCTGCCGATCTTCAACGGGCAAATCAAAGAATTGATGGCTGAAACCACTGAGAGCATCTTTCAACCGGGCGGATTTGCCTCGTTCTGAGAATTGTTCTCGAATCCGTTCCGTTAACTCTGGACTGTCAGGTGTAACGAGCAACAGAGCGGCATCAGTCTCATCACGTGTCAGATAGTAGTCGCGTTCAGTCAGCCGTCGCAGAACCTCAACAACGGGAGACGCCGGAGCATCGGGATTCCATTCAAGCAGCCGCTGGCTCCAGAATGTCGAATCATCCAGGGGGTTGATGTGATCGCGAGGCTGATTGTCCGAGGGAGACGATTCAGTCGTCATCATATTCCTCTTCGTTGTGCGACTCGTTATCAACTGCGTTCAGGAATTCTTGCAGCGACTCTCGATTGGATGCGATGGCCGCGGAATCTCGAAGTTCGAGAGCTTCTTCAAATCCCGTCAGCAACTCATCCAGAAAGCGTCGTTCCGCCAGGGGAAGAACCTGGTAAATTCGTTCTGCACGAAGAATCAGAAAGCGATTCACCGATTCGTCGCGCGGGTGAAGCTTTAAGGCGGCCATTTCCTTCACCGCGAGTGCGACTTCATCAGCAGTCAGTCCCCTCGCATAACGAGTGACCACGTGCGTGATCTTGCGATTTGTCGCGACGACGGTTGCTTCCACTTCGAGTACGCCATTCAGATCGTATGTAAACCGAATGTCGATTTCCTGACCCGCCGGCCCGCGCGGGATTCCCGACACGTCAAACTCACCCAGAAAGACATTGTCATCAATCCGCCGAGCTTCTCCCGGATAGATTCTGACAGTGACGGATGTTTGATTGGCATTCATCGTAGAGACGCGATTGACGCGACTGATTGGAATCACCGTGTTGCGATTGATGATCGGCAGAAAAAAGTTCCCCTGGCGATCACCACCAATGTCCCTCGCGACGGCAACTCCCATGGTGAACGGGGCGACGTCGGTAACGACAAGTTCTTCCACGCATTCGTTGTTCGCAAACAATCCCGCCTGGACAGCAGCCCCCAGAGCCACAACTTCATCGGGATTCAGGCGGCAGGTCGGAGTCCGGTCGAACAGTTCTTTGACGCGCTGCACAACAAGCGGCATTCGAGTCGCACCGCCGACCAGAATCAGTTCATTGATCCCATCCCGCTTGATGCCAGCATCACCCAGGGCGCGTCGGATCGGCAATTCGATCCGGTTCAAAATGTGACTGGTCCATTGCTCAAATTGAGGTCGTGTCACAGTGAGTACCGGAGATTGTTCGTTCAATTCTCCCTGCTGGTCAGGGATTCGAATGGTGACCTCTTCTGAAGTCGACAGGCGCCGTTTCGCTTGTTCGCATTCCTGACGCAGACGTGAAACGAGTTTCGGATTGCGAAGTTCTGATTGTTCGAACGCCATCCCATTCAATTCGAGGACGCGTGCCATGAGTGTCTGAGTGAAATCCTCGCCGCCGAGAAAGGTTTCACCCGAAGACGCCTTCACTTCCAGCGTCCCTTCAAACAGTTCGACGACAGAAACGTCAAAGGTGCCGCCACCCAGATCCAGCACGACGATGGTCTTGGTGTCAGAATCCAAGTCGTGAGACAACGTGGGGATGTTAGTCCCACCATGCCACCCGTAAGCAATCGCAGCCGCGGTGGGTTCGTTGAGGATTCGCTGAACTTTCAGTCCTGCGATCTCGCCCGCGCGGATGGTCGACTTTCGCTGAAACTCATTGAAATAGGCTGGGACTGTAATCACAGCTTGCTCAACAGGCTCGCCAAAATAGGCTTCGGCATCCTGTTTCAACGACATCAGCACCAGGCTGGACAACTTCTCGGGAGTAAACTCGCGATCGACCAGTGTGGTTTTCCAGTCGGTTCCCATGGAGCGTTTGAAAATCGAGGCACAACGTTCGGGCGCGACGACTTGCAGTTCGCGAGCCGCGCGACCAACAACCAGAGTTCCCTGATGATCGACTCCGACCACGGATGGAGTCAGAACATCTCCCAGCGCGTTCGGAATCAGTTTCGCACCATCCGCCGTCATACAGGCGACCGCGGAAAATGTTGTGCCGAGGTCGATTCCAACTATAGGTGCCATAAGTGAAGCGTCCGCGCGAGAGCCATTTGATGAACAGGCGAACTGATCGTTAACGCCGAATACAATTCCAATGACACAATGTCACAATTATTGGAGCAAAACGCGAACCGTCAGAAAAGTGATATTTGCGAACTCTGATTATACGAAATATGGTGAGGGTGAAGGACCGGCCAGCGAATGGCGGGACTGGTAACATCACAGCGAAACCGCATTCGTTTTCCTCAATGATCTCCCTCTGTGTTCCTCTGTGCCCCTGTGGTAAATCATCTTCATGTTTTGAACTGCGGTCATAGGATCGCTCCTCGAAATTGATCCGAACACTCGGCGAAGGACCGCCGCTCTGTTATGATCCCGGCATGCCGATCATCGAAGTTTGTAACCTCGCCAAGCACTATCGTGTTTATCAGAAGCGAGCCGGGAAACTGGCGTCGTTGTCGGGATTGTTCCGCCGTGAATACAAGCAGGTGCGAGCCGTCCGGGATGTCAGTTTTCAGATTGAACGCGGCGAAATGGTCGCGTTTCTTGGTCCCAACGGGGCCGGAAAAACAACGACCCTGAAGCTGCTTTCCGGGTTAATTTATCCCACCTCGGGAAAAGCCACCGTGCTGGGGTTCGTTCCCTGGCAACGTGACAATGCTTACCGCAAGCGATTCTCGCTGGTGATGGGGCAGAAAAATCAGCTCTGGTGGGACTTGCCCGCACAAGAGTCATTCGTGCTGCATCGCGAAATCTACGCAATCGATCACGCTCAGTTTCAACGTCGGCTGGATGAACTGACGGATCTGCTTGAGGTCCGTTCCCTGGTCCGCCAGCCCGTTCGCGAATTGTCGCTGGGTGAGCGGATGAGGATGGAACTGATTGCCGCTCTGCTGCATTCGCCGGAAGTTCTTTTTCTCGACGAACCGACCATCGGTCTGGATGTGGTTTCACAACGCAAAGTGCAAGGGTTTCTGCGTCACTATCAAGTGGAACAGCAGATGACCGTAATTCTGACCAGCCATTACATGAAAGATGTTGAAGCGTTGTGTCGGCGTGCTGTGATTATCAACGAAGGAGAAATCAAGCACGACGGTCCGCTCGCAGAAATCATCGACCGCTTCAGCAGTGTCAAGCAGATTCAGCTTCAATTTGCTGGCTCAGAAATCCCTGCGGATATCGAGCGATTCGGACGAGTGGTCGAGCGTATTCCGCCGCGTGTGAAACTCGAAGTCCCTCGCCAAGAGATTCCCAAGGTGCTGGCAGCGTTACTGGATCAATACACGATTGAAGATGTTGGAGTTCAGGAACGGCCACTGGAAGAGGTGATTGCAGAACTGTTCGTTCGAAAAGGCTCCGTGGCGCCGGATCAGGGAGATTCCTAGGATGTCTCCGGCTCTTCGCATCAAGTGGTGTATCCTGCGAACGTCGATCGCTGAGCGGCTGGCGTATCGAGGCGACTTCGCCTTCGCAACGCTTGTCCGGTTCCTGCCTATCGTCACTCAGGTGTTCCTCTGGGGGGCAATCTACAAGGCAACGGGGCCGAGCGACACAACTGTCATCAATTCGTATACATATGGGGACATGGTCGCTTATTCCCTGCTGGTGATGGTGGGGCGAGCTTTTTCATCAATGCCGGGACTGACGACAGGGATCGCACGGGATATCCGTGATGGAACCATCAAAAAGTTTCTGATCCAGCCGATCGACATGCTGGATTATCTGTTCTGGCATCGTGTCGCTCACAAACTTGTCTACTACGTGATCGCGTTTGTTCCGTTTGCGCTGGTTTTCTGGCTTTGCAGGCATTACTTCCGAAGCTGGCCGGACAATGTGACGCTGATCGGCTGGGGATTATCGCTGGTCCTCGCCTTTATGATTGGGTTTCTGATCGAATCCCTGATGGGACTGGTGGCGTTCTGGTTCCTGGAAGTCAGTTCACTGGTGTTCGTGTACATGCTGGCCAGTTACTTTCTCTCGGGGCACATGTTGCCACTCGACTGGCTTCCGTCTCCTGCCTGCGACATCATCCGACTGTTGCCGTTCAAATATCTGGCATTTGTGCCAGCGGCAGTCCTGTTAAACAAATACGATCACCAGCAACTGCTGGTCGAACTCTGCCTGGGTTTCGGGTGGGTGATTGTGCTTTACCTTTTAAATCGTCTGGCATTGGCGCGTGGATTGCGTCGGTACAGCGCCTACGGTGGATGACGACATAAAGTTCACGGTCGTCACACCGAGGTTCGTAGCGATTTTCACAGCTCAACAACGTTCCCTTTGAATGCTCCCATGAATTCCGCCAATTCCCAAGAAGGAACGATGTCCGGTGTTTATGGGCGGACGTTCTGGCTGGCCTACCTGGCAAATTCCATGCTGGTGATGGGAAACGCACTGACCTTCCGTTTCGCGGAACTCGTCCATTTTCTGGGTGGAAAAGAGAGTGCTGCCGGCGACATCGTGGCATTTGGAACAGCCGTCGCCGTTGTCCTGAGGTTAAGCGCATCTCACGTGCTCGACGATTACGGGACACGCCGGATGTGGCCCATCTGTGCTCTGATGTACATCGCCGGTTGTCTGCTATTTCTGGGCGTGACCGACATTTCATGGGTTCTGTACGGAGCCCGCGCGCTGTTTTTTGTCGGGTTGACGGGAATGTTTGCCTGCTCGATGACGCACATTCAGAACCATGTTCCCGCCGACCGCAGGACCGAGATCATCGGTAATCTTGGCAGCAGCGGGTTCGTGGGAATGATCCTGGGTTCGAACATCGGCGACTGGATATTGGTCGCAGTTCCCGACCCCAAACTGAAGTTTTTGATTCTGTTTGGTGGAGCCGCAGCAATTGGTACCTGCTACCTGGTCGTCATCATCCTGTTGACACGTGATCAGCTTCACGAGCGGACAATTCCAACGCCACCTGCGTTCCGGTTGCTGCTGCGTTTCTGGCCGGGTGCGGTTGTTGTCGCGGCAATGATTATGGGCTTGGGAGTCACTGCGACTCAGACATTTCTGACCCGATTCGCCACCCAGCAGAAGATCGAAGGAATCGGAGCCTTTTTCACGGGCTACGCGATGTCGGCGTTTGTCTTTCGCCTGCTCGTGCAGAACTGGAGTCGCACGATCGGACGTCACTGGATGCTGGTCCGTGGGCTGCTGGGACACACGGCGGGGCACATGCTACTGGCCTTTGTGACGGAATGGTGGCAATTCATCCCGGCTGCGATTCTGTGTGGATTCGGGCACGCGCTCTTGTTTCCCGCCGTCGTTTCGCTCGGCTCAGGAGCGTTTCCGAAGGAATGTCGCGGTACGGGAACGGCAATCATTCTTGGCTTCACTGACTTTGGCTCACTGTTGTTTGCCCCCGTACTGGGCCGGATTATTG
>CAXBSB010000049.1:0-36720 GCA_963977965.1 uncultured Schlesneria sp. | reverse complement strand
GTGACGCTTGAGCCGTGGGCTTGATGGGCGTCAACGCGGGCGGGTTGAGCCTTCGACCGGTGGTGAACCACCAGCCCCATGAACTCAACTGTTCCCGCGCCGTTGCCGAACCTGCATCGCGGCGGAATCTGCGTCCTGCAGAGTGCTTTTCCATGCTGCCCTCACCACGGCGAACCGTTGTGCAGGCGAATTCAACGATCGTTCGTCTCCCTTGGGCTTCACAGTCGAGCAGGTTTTGCGACCTGTTCACGGAGTCGGTTTTCAGCCACACCCAAACCCTGCCGAGCAGCAGGATGCTTGCAGTAACGCTTCTCAGATGATTCAAGAGACAACTCGCGTTGACGCGGAGTTATAAGGTGGAAAAGCAATGAGGAATGATCATGTACGGTGCCACGAATGAGTGACTCCGTTCTCGGTGCAAAAAGTCCGTTATTGGGAATCGGCGTTAAGGTTGGCCGTCAGACTTGGGAATGGATATTCTGCACCTGATGATCAATCCGCTCGGTTGACCAACGGTGATTTGGAGAAGGCCGATGTCTCGCACGTCTTGGATGCTCGCACATGTCGCTGTGCTGTTGGTTGTCGCGGCTTCGCTGACCGGGCGGGTGGCTGTGGCTGAGGTGCTGTGGCGCGGGGACTTTGAGACGGGGAATCTCAAACAGTGGCGCGGGCCTGCTGCGAGTAACGAGGCTGTGAAAGTTGTCAGTGATCTCGTCCGGGCTGGCAAGTATGCCGTGCGGATCGATGGATCGAATGCGGCTCGAACAGGGGATCGCGATCGGATTGAGTTTCAGCATCAACCGGCGCCACCCGGGACCGAGGAAGGGACCGAACGCTATTTCGGTTGGAGTGTCTACATTCCCCGGAAGTTCAGCGAGGGTGTGCATCAGGTCGGCTACTTTGAGTCTCGCAACAGTTGGCGGCAGTTGATGTCGTTCGAAGTTCGCGGTGAAGATATTCTTTACACAACCCGCGTGCCGTATGCGCGGCGTTGGGAGGGCAAGGGGAAGTTCACTGCTGGTCGCTGGCATGACTTTGCCGTTCATGTTTTGTGGTCTCGCGATCCTCAAAAGGGATTTGTTGAGGTCTGGTTTGACGGCGAGCAGGTTGAGCCGAAGACGATGACTGCCACTCTACTCGATGAGAACCCGGCGTTCTTCCAGATTGGGCTGATGCGCGAAACCAGCGACCAGCCAGAAACGATTTATCTCGATCATGCGATCGAAGCGACGACGCTGGCCGAGGTGACGCCGCCAGCTCGCGAGAAGGATTCGGTTGAGCGTTCTGCAATTGCCTCGAGTACGGCTGAGAAGGAAAAGACGGCGGCTTGGGACAGGCATGCTCCAGTTCAAGCGTTTTTTGCCAAGCACTGCAACGATTGTCATTCGGGCACGAAGCCCAAAGGAGACTTTTCGCTCGATGATTTGAAACCCGAGTTCGCCGACGCGGACACTCGAACGCGTTGGTTGAAGGTGGTTGAACAACTTCGAGGGGGCATGATGCCGCCTAAGGAAAAGCCGAAACCGGTGGCTGCGGAAATCGCCACGGTCGTCGACTCGATTGCCAGGCAAACGGTCGCTGCCGAAACGGCCGCCATCGCTGCGCGGGGCCGTACGGTGCTGCGACGACTCAACCGGTCCGAATACGTCAACACAATTCGCGATCTGTTGGACGTCGATGTGGAACTGAAAGATCTGCTGCCACCTGATACTTCGACCACGGGATTCGATAACAACGCTGAGACGATGCACGTGTCGTCGTACCTGATGCAAAGTTATCTCGACGCGGCCGATCGGGCTCTTAATGCGGCGATTACGAATGGACCGCGTCCGAACACGATCAAGCGGCGATTCGATATCAAGAATGAAAAGTCGGTCAAGCCGACCGGCAGTGTGTATCGGCACATCGACGATGGCGTGGCGATCTTCAGTTCCTGGGTCTCGGCCAACATTCAGGTCACGCTGTGGCAGTTCCAAAGTCGTGAGCGTGGCAAGTATCGCTTCCGCATTTCGGGCTACGGCTTTCAAACGAAGAAGCCGGTCGAGTTTCACGTGATGGTGGGACCGCTCAACGCGGCAGCTCAGCAGGATCTGGTCGGATATTACGACTTCCCGGCCGAGAAGCCGGAGGTTGTTGAGTTCGATCTGTCGATGGATCCGGCTCAGACGATCCGCATCATCGCCGACAATCTCGGCGCGATCCCGCCCGACGTCGAGAAGGTGGGAGCCGACAACTACAAGGGGCCGGGACTGGTGGTGCAGTGGGTGGACATCGAAGGCCCGGTAGTTGACGAGTGGCCTCCAAAGAGTCATCGCCTGTTGTTCGGCGACCTGCCGCAAAAGCCGATCGCCACGCGATCAAATCGGCGCGAGGTGGTGTCGGAACAACCGCTCGTCGACGCCAAACGCATCTTGCGGCAGTTTGCGCGCCGTGCGTTTCGCCGCGAAGTGACCGATACCGACATCGATCCGTTTCTCTCTCGAGTGCAGGCGAAACTCGATCAGAACGCAACGTTCGAAGAAGCGATGCGAACGGGCCTGCGCGCGGTGCTCGTGTCGCCGCACTTCCTGTTCTTGCGTGAGAAACCGGGGAAGCTCGATGACTTCGCTATTGCCTCGAGGTTGTCATATTTTCTGTGGAGTTCGATGCCGGACGAGGAATTGCTGGAGCTTGCCGCGCGGGGTGCATTCACTGGCGATGGGGCGAGTGAGAAACTCGACGAGAAGGAACAACGCGACACGAAGCCGCCAGGCTCTCCGTCTTCAGTTCTTCGCCAGCAGGTCGAACGAATGCTGCGCGATCCCAAAGCGGCCGCGTTCACCGAGAACTTCACAGATCAGTGGCTCAGCCTGCGAGCCATCGACGACACGATGCCCGACCGGATGCTCTATCCAGAATTTGATGATGTGCTGAAGATCTCCAGCGTCAAAGAGACGACTCTCTTTTTTGACGAGTTGCTGAAGCATGATCTGAGTCTGGCGAACTTCGTCGCTTCCGACTTCACTTTTCTGAACGGTCGGTTGGCTCAGCTTTACGGCATTCCGGGTATCGAAGGAATGGCATTTCGCAAGGTACCGTTGACGCCGGACAGCCATCGAGGCGGAGTCCTCACGATGGCCAGCATTTTGAAAGTGACTGCCAACGGCACAACGACGTCGCCGATTCTCCGCGGTGCGTGGGTGCTGGACCGCATCATGGGAACGCCACCCCCGAAGCCGAACGCCGATGTCGAAGCGGTAGAACCTGACATTCGTGGAGCCACCACGATTCGTGAACAGCTTTCCAAGCATCGCGACAATACGGCCTGTGCGAGTTGTCACGCGCTGATCGATCCGCCCGGTTTTGCTCTCGAAAACTATGACGTTATCGGCAGCTGGCGTGATCATTATCGCAAGGTCGGCGACTTCGGTCCCGAAATCATCAACGGCCGCCGCGTCCGCTACCGCAATGGTCCCGCTGTCGATGCGGCTGACGTCCTGGCCGACGGACGGCGTTTCAAGGACATCGATGATTTCAAGCAGTTACTCCTCGCGGACAAGGATCAACTCTGCCGAGCCCTGACCGGAAAGCTACTGACCTACGCCACTGGTTCAACACCAACAGCCGCTGACAAGCCAGAGATCGACGCGATTGTGGATCGAGCTCGCAACAAGAATTACGGTTTCAGATCCTTGATCCACGAAGTCGTTCAAAGTGAAGTATTCCAGAAAAAATAATTCCCAATAACGCACACGACAGAGAGTTAGCCGTGACAAAACAATTGACGGACAATCGAAAGGACTCACGCCCGCTTCGCTTAAGACGCAAAGAGGCAAAGAACAAGATCCTCGTCAGCTTCGCGTCTTTGCGTGAGATCTTCATGAGTGCGTGTCGCGCTTCCGTGTCACGCTCGACTGGAAATCCTTGATTCGCATTCATCACCAACCGTCGACACCTTTACCGACCAGGAATCAAGCCATGAACCTTAACCGCCGCACGTTTCTACGCGCAGCTGGCGTTACGATTGCGTTACCGCTTTTCGGAGCACTGGTGCCTCGACATGTGCGGGCAGCAACTTCGAGAAGTGTGCCGCGCCGCATGGTCTGCGTCTGTGCGCCGCTGGGGTTTTATCCGCCAAACTTCTTTCCCGAGAAGGCGGGGCGAGAATATGACCTGACGCCGTACCTTGAGATTGTGAGCGAGTACCGCGACGACTTCACGGTGATTTCCGGATTGTCTCACACGGGCAACAGTCCCGGATTTGCTCATCAGGCGACGGCCAGCTTTCTGACGGGAGCACAGGGAGCGGGGCGACCCAGCTTTCGCAATTCGATATCGCTCGATCAATTCGCGGCCGAGAAGATCGGCGACCAGACGCGGTTTCCAACGCTGACGCTGTCGGGCGAAGGGCTGGGTCTGGCGTGGACTCGCACCGGTGCTCAGATTCCATCCGAGAATTCGCCGTCGCGGATGTTCGCCCGACTGTTCCTCGAAGGGGACCGTACCGAAGTGCAGGCGCAGATCCGACGCCTCGAAGACGGACGCAGCATCCTTGATGATGTCCGGGGGCAGGCAGCCAACCTTCGTTCGGCACTGGGAACCGACGATCGTGAAAAGCTCGACGAATACATGACCAGCGTGCGAGACCTCGAACGTCGCCTGCACAAGGACGAAGAATGGGCCAGAACACCCAAGCCGAAAGTCGATGCAAAGCAACCCGTCGACATTCCCAATGCCTCCGACCTGATCGGCCGTGCGAACCTGCTGTTTGACCTGACTCATCTGGCTCTGCAGACCGATTCCACGCGGTTGGTCACGATCATGCTGCCGGGTTCGACATATGCACCGCCCATTCCCGGCGTGTCGCTCGGTCATCACGATCTTTCACATCACGGCAAGGATCCTGGCAAGCTGGAACAACTGAAGCTCGTCGAAGTCGAAACGATGAAGACCATCCGCGGCCTGCTGGCCAAGCTCAAGCAATCCAAAGAGGACGAGAGCAATCTGCTGGATCGAACGACGGTCTTTCTTGGCAGCAATCTCGGTGACGCCAGCAGCCACGCGGTCAAGAACCTGCCGGTACTATTGGCCGGTGGGGGCTTCCGTCACGGTCAGCACCTGGCCTTCGATCCGAACAATCCGCCGCCATTATGCAATATGTTCGTGAGCATGCTGCAGCGCCTGGGCATCGAAACCAACCACTTCTCGAACTCGACCGGCCCGCTCGCAGGCTTGGAAATGGTGTGAGATTGCCAGGAATGGGTTGTCGTACCAGCGTCGACAAGTCTGAGAGTCATTTCGAAGATGGTCGCGAGGATGACATTTCGGAAGATTGATGTGATATCCATCAGTCTGAAGCACTGCCAGAGTCAATAACATGCGAAGCTCCGAGTCCGTCGAAACCCTGTTCAGGCAGCTCACGCTTTTGCTGAAGCGACATCGATTCAAACGCGAATCAGATGAAGCCGGCTTCAAAATCTTCGGCCGCAAGAACGGCGAATCGGTAGAGCGAATCGGCATCCTGACCAGGACAACTGGTGGCCGTGATTATGAGATTGCCCTTTCGGTCGTCATGGGAATCGAATTCGCAAATCTGGAATCGGAACGCTTCTGGATCGGGATGCCACGGACGCACGGATCTGTCGAATTACGATTGCTGAATAAGGCCGCCAAGAAGGAGTTCCTGGTTACGGAAGACTCTGATATGAAGGGGTGTGCGACTCAACTGGTCGATCTGATCGTCGGCGCTGGCGAGGAACTCCAGCGACGTAGCGAGAAGCTCAGGAAGGCCTACATTTCCCTCGTCGAAGCGCGGGGATCAAATACCAGGAAGCGATTGGCAATCTTCGCCGAGCGAAAGGCGAAGGAGCAAAAAAAGAAAACTCCAGCAGCGAAGCAGTCGGCCAAACTGGCAGAGATTACGTCTGTCAACTCCTTTGAAATTGCATGTTCCCTGCTGAGAACAAATAAGGACCAGGTTCAAGTGGTGGAATGTTACGAGTTTGATGAAGCTGGTACCCATGATCGAAGCCTGACGCAACGCATTCAGCAACAGTTTGTCGAGAGGGCAGAGGGGATTGAGACGGAGTTGGCAGAAATACTCGATGCGCCACAAGAAACCGGGACGAGCGAACACGAGAAACTTCCGGTCAACGGGGTTCGCTATTTCGCGTTTTGGAATGTCGGGTGGCGAATCCTGTACGTTGTCGTCAGCCATGAAGATGTTGGATTGCCGTGCTATCTGCTGATGGGATCGAAGCCGCGGAATTATCAATAGGTTTGTACGCGTGAAGTCAGGAATGTCACGGGTATCGTTGTAAGCTGCTGAAAGCGGTGATCTCTTCAAGGTAATGGCAATTCCATGAATCTGTGGACAATTGCACCGTTGCTGGTTGGACTGTCGTTGCTCATGATTGTGTTCACGTACTGTGCGTGTGTTACTATCGTGAAGATGGACCAGATACTGCCACGCTGGGCCAGGCAACATGGTTTCCGCATCATTCACAGCGAGGTACAAACGCTTTTCAGCGGGCCGTTTTCAGTGAACCGCTATGCACCAGTCTATCGAATCACCGTAGAGGATCAGGAACGCAGACAGAAGAAGGGTTGGGTACGTCTGGGTGTCTGGTACATCGTGGGCTTCCGAGAAAATATTGAAGTGTGTTGGGACGAATAGACCCATCTTGTCATGTTACCGAGCGATGCAGTAAAGATGCCGATAACCACCCGTCAAGAACTGGACCTGTTTGTACAGACATTGCTCAAGGGCGAGGTGCGGGTGTTACGTTTTCAACTGCTGACAAAAGACGCCAATGTTCGTTTGCCTCAGCGTAAGAATCACCCTGCGGGCGAGACTCCCTTGATGTTGGCGTCCGGACGAGGGCACTTGCCTGCTGTTCGTCTCCTGATATCGCCAGGCGGAATCGCTCGGCGTAGCGGCCTGGCATGGGCATGCAGGCTTCGTCAAAATGCTGATCGCACACGGATGGGATGTTCATTCGAAGGCCTATCAAAAGCTTACGCCGCTTGCGCATGCTCGAAATCGCAAACACAAGTCTGTGATTCGAAATTTGACGGAGGCCGGTGAAATCCAGTGAGTACTGTCGTTCGAAAAGCGAGAAATACTGATGGATGAAAAAACTCGCCAGCATGCGAGGCCGCTTTCGAAGCGCGCCGCCGAGTACCTGGACCGTGCTGGCCATCCTGAAAACGCGGACACACCAGAGCGGATCGCGGAGCTGTTTTCCAACGCCGGTCTGTCGTCTTTCGCGGTGGTCATTAACGCGATCTATCAGTTTGGCGGCTACGTGCTCCCTATGGGCTCAGAGGGGCGTTTCAAGGTCTATCGAGCGAAGGAAGCGATCCGGTTGATGCGTCGTGAAGGTACCATCAGCGAAGACCCCGAACTCTTCCGCATCCCGATCGGACATTCCGAGACAATTCAGGCATTCTTCCGCATGGATGGCCACGGCCGGATCTACGAGGACGATCGCCCGATTTCCGACAGCCTGATCGCGTGGATCGAGCAGTGGGCCAGTCAACCGCCACGTTAGCAGGGCGCCACACTGAAACGGGATGCGATCTAGAAAACTCACGACCAGTGCGTGATCGCGTCTGCGGCCTGATGGACGAGGGGATCGATCAATGAGGACAGAGTCTTTCCCTCAGAATTGCTATCGGTGTTGAATAAGACAGCCCAGTTGGTGCCATCGTGGCGACGAACAAGCAATGTCGATGTCCCGGCAATCAGACCACTGTGCCAGGCATTGACACCTCCGTTGGTACCAGCGGGCCGCACATTCCATCCGCAGGCATAATACATATCTCGCGGTTTGCCGTCGGCATCGTGACCTGCAATTCCTTCAGGACGGCCCCACATTGTTTGCAATGTGTCGGCCTTGAGTAGTTTCAGGTGATGAACGTTGTCGAAGCACGAGATGAACTTTACGAGGTCGACAGCAGAACCGATCCAGCCACCGTGGGCTTCGTACGCTTCAAAGTTCTCTCCACCATAAACCTGCGGTACTTTTGACCCGAGTTTCGAACCGCAGACTGCGACTGGCTCGCGATTTCTTGAGTCGTAGTATCGAACTTCATCAGGTGCCAGATCCTCTTTCCAGGCCCGTCCCAGTTGCATCCGAGTGATTCCGGCAGGAGCCAGGACCTGCTGTTTGACTCGGTGTTCGTACTTCTCTTGAGAGATCTGTTCGATCAACCTGCCCAGCAGCAGGTAATCGACATTGTAATACGCGTAGCGGGTACCAGGATCGAAATCGAGTGGCAATCCGAGTGTGTAGCGGATGACGTCCGAAACATCGACGGGCAAAGGCTTATCCCGGTCGCGTGCGATGTCATGAACGCGAGTGATCGGATCAAAAGACTTTGCACGATCCCATCCCGCTGTGTGCTGCAGCAAGTGACGAACTGTGACCTTTCGCAATCGCTCATCATGCTTCTTCGGCAGCCATTCTTGGGCAGGAAGCAGCTCGAAAATACGATCATCCAGACCAAACTTCCCCTGTTCGACAAGCTGCATTACAGCAACCGCAGTCAGCGGCTTTGAGATGCTGGCGAGTCGAAAGAGGGAATCGGGTTGAACCGGACGCGACGTGTCTCGATCAGCATGCCCAAACCCGCGGGCATAAACAATCTTCGAATTTCGCGAGACAGCCAGAGAAGCTCCGGGGATGCGTTGAGTCTTCACGAAGCCCGTCATCATGGTGTCGAAGGGAGCCAGATTTGGCTTTGCGTCGCCAGTGACAACGACCTGCTCGGAATCGTTTGCTGCGGAAGGCTTACCCATCAAAGCCCCGCCTGCGAATGCTCCCGCTGTCGCCAGCATTCTTCGTATTGCGCATCGACGATTTTCATGGAACATGACTTTTTACTTTCATTCGGCAACCGCTCGGTAACAACGCGCTACGGATCAGTATCAATTCTGTGTGACGGTTTTTTATCAGGATCGATGGACGTGACCGATTCTGCCGTATCACGGCTTCAATATCTCCATCAGCTTTTGCTTCAGCAGATCTTCCCCCTCGAGAAACTGGATCCCGATTTCGACGGCGTAGAGCGGCGGACCAGTCCATGACTCGGCTGGAATCTTGACCATGTCCTTCAGCGTTGTCAAAACGAAGGGAAAGTGGCCCTCATTTGCCTGCTGAGCAAGTTCATGCAGATCCTTCGGCAGGTAATGATAATGGTCTGAATAAACACGCAGGGGACCAGTGGCTCCGATTGTCGCTAACGTCTGGCGAAAGCCCTCGGGGTTCCCGATCCCGCAGAACGATAGCGACGATTTGGCTTTGGCCAGAGTCACTGAATGACTCCCTCCATCAAGGCTGACCAGTTGAGTAGGAACGAATGCTACTTCAACGCACTCCGCTGAATCTCGATATTTCACCAGTTCACTTCGCAGGATGTCACGAGCTGACTGCGAACACTGATTGGCTCGCGTGATGATAATCAGATCAGCCCGCTTCAAACCCGACATCGACTCACGCAACAATCCACGCGGCAGGATATGTCCAAACCCCCAGGGTTGTAGGGCGTCAATCAAAACCAGATCCAGATTCCGCTGCAGCCGTCGATGTTGAAAACCGTCATCCAGGATCAAGACATTACAGTCGAAGTCCTGACAAAGTCGGCGGGCTGATGCGACTCGATCACGTTGCTGAAGGTGAGGGACGCCGAGGCAGAGTCGATCCAGAACCCGCTTTTCGTCGTTTCCGTTTGGCTGATCAGCGGTGGGCGAGGAAGTCACCGATGTGCTGTCCTCAAGCGATCTGTATCCGCGGCTAAGCAATCCTGGGCGAAACCCCTGGGAAATCAACCAGTTCGCCAGCCAGGCAGCCATGGGAGTCTTTCCAGTCCCCCCTGTCGTAATGTTTCCGAGACTGATGACCGGGATTGGCACGTCGTGGACGGCCAACCATTTTCGGTTGTACGCAAAATTGCGTAACCGCATCACTGCCGAATACCCCCAGGAGGCGATGGTGAGGACCGCGCACAAGACGCGCGCCCCAACACCACGGCGACGGCCGGAGAGAAGTTCGAGCAATGCAGCTTCGTTCATGAAACGAATCATCCTTCACGGCCCAAAGACGTTACAACGCATCGCCAGTCGATCATAACCACCGAAGAAGATGGCGCAAACGATGGGGTCGAGGGAAATTGACAGAAATGCACCGGGAACGAGACCGAGAGTGATTCCAACCAATCAGGCTTGCTTTCGTCAGCGTCCCGGCTATAAATGTGCTGCGTCCAACGGGACCCGGAGAGGTGGCTGAGTGGCCGATAGCACCGCTTTGCTAAAGCGGCGTGGGGGTCAAACCCTACCGGGGGTTCGAATCCCCCCCTCTCCGTTCGATCGACTGCCCATGAGCCGTAGCATTCTGGCTTATGGTTTTTTTCATTTCTGGGCCTTCCTCGCAAGCCCCGTCCTCTGAGCTGTTGTTTGTTGCCGTGGCCCAACGCGCTCGGAAAAATCAATTGGGATCATCGCCGCCGTCGCGAGCGAATACCAGGATGCTGTTAGCTGGCAAAGTGATGTTGGCAGAAGTCGGTAATCCGTCCCATGCTGGACCATCGGCGTCGACTCCACCATAGTTGCCTTGCACGTTGGGGTTGAAGTAGTTGTCGTAAATATCGCTGTTGAAAACCTCGTGCCAGTGCCCGCCCCCTGGAAATCCGATGCGATAACTCTGGTTGTAGAAAGATTGATTGTTCAGGCTCGCTACGACAACGACATCGCGACCGACTCCCGGGACCCACCGCTGAAACGCAATGACGCGATTCTGGTTATGGACGTGGAACACGTTGAGCCCTGATGCGCGAAGCGCCGGATGTTTTCGCCGCAGCCACATCATATCGCGGGTAAAGCGATGTTGATCTGACATGTGTCTGTCCGTTCCCTCCAGCCCTTCCCACCAGATGAGCAGTTGCGGCTTTTTCGGATAGTCGGTCCAGTACTTATCTTCCAGGAACTCCTGCCCCATAAAGATCATCGGCACTCCGGGTGCTGTGAGCAGCAAACCCGTTGCCACTTTCGCGCGACTCCGCGCGTACCACGACCGGGCGTCGCTCGGATCTGACAAGCGGGCGATGCGCGGTTGCTTGTCGCGCCCCGAGTGATTGTCATCCAGGAGGTCGTGATTCTCGATGCATTGAAACACCGTCCAGAGTTCATCCTGCCGATATGTGAAATTCAGGGCCTCACGGAGCGGATCGAGATTAATCTCGATCGCCGGATGTTGCGCGCAGTCTTGAATGACTTTGCGGAGGCCGTCACGAAGGATGTCACTGTACCCCAGGTCAAAGCCCATCCCGTACGGCGGCCTCGCGACCCCTTTCCAGCGTTGTGTGCGGTCATAGTTCCAATACTCGGCAATTTGCACTGCTCGCGGCTTTTCAAAGCGTAGCGTGTCAGGTCCTGGCAGAATCGCCACCCACCATTTTCATCAATCACAGTCACTTGATCGTAACGCAGACCGTCGAGGTGATATTCCTGCAAGTGCATCTTCGCATTGTCGATGAGAAATTGTCTCACTTCGGGTCGGCCGTAATCGAACACCGGTCCGACGTGTTCCCTGTCCTTGAAATAGAGACGCGTTTGCGGCAAAGGTTTCTGCCGGTCAAAGAAGCAAATACTCTGGTCGTCCAGGTTGTATGTCTCGGGAGTCTGGCCCGTGGATGCACCGGCATGGTTGAAGACCACGTCGGCAATGACCGCGATATCGAACAGATGGCAGAGATCAACAAACACTTTGAACTGATTGATTTGGCCGGTCAGTTCTGAAATCGTGAGCGGCGGATGACCTTTCCTCGCCAGCAGGCGATTCACACGCGGAAGATAGTTCGGCAGGTCCGTCGGGAAGACGGAGTAGTCCATTTCCGGCGAAAAAAGATCGGTACCGTTGTATCCAAGGCTGTTTTCGCCCTGATACTCCTGGAAAGGCAGCGGCATAACCGCATTGACACCAAGGTCTTTCCAGTACTCAATCCGATCGATGACGTCGAGTATCTTGCATACGCGGTTCGGCCGGATGTCCCGCCCCGAGTTGTCTTTTGCGTAGAAAACGCCGATGTGAAATTGATAGATGATCAAATCGCTGAAATCGGGCGACTTAAAATGCGAGTCGTGCCAGTGATATCCCTGCGAATCACGCACAATGCCATTGCAGGGATACCAATCGCCCAGACGCACTTCGAGTTCCCGCGCGTAAGGGTCGCGTTTGAATCCTTCGCTGGAACCAGGCCCTTGGCCGACGACCCAGTATCGATAAAGATCGCCATCTTGCACGCCGGGAAAAAAGCCACTCCAGTAGCCCCGAGAATCCTGGACGAGTAAATCGCCATCGTTTTTCGACCAGGTTGCTGGAGTATCGTCCCCGGCATCGCCCAGGACGACATAAACTTCCTTCGCATTCGGTGCCCAGGTACGAAACGTGGCTCCGCCACTAACCAGATTAGCACCACTGGGTGTATTCAAACTGATGTGCTGTTGCGAAGCAGGCATAAAGGAGCTCATCAGGGTAACAAACTTGCGGAACCATGAGGAGACGTTTGTCGTCTTCATCCCTCTTTATCCTACGACGCGCGATTCTGAATGGTCAACGGACGATCCAAACAGGCCGACGCGAATGATGTTTTGGCTATCAGGATCCGTGATGTAAAACGGAACGGCCGGAAACCTACCCAAAAACTTCGCTGGCACCAAAGAATCTTGCGAACATCGGCCAGATGCTTGTGTCTCACTACACGGAGACGATGACGTCGTCTTGTTTCAGAATGTACGAACAGGTGTGTTGCTGATCATGATGCTTTCACGGCTGATGTCCGATTGCCAGCAGAGCGATACGAGAAAGTTTGCCGCTGGTAGAGTTATTACCGGGGCGAATCTGCTCGCAGCGCAATCCGCGTATTCCGATTTCCCATGTTTATGTGCCGGAGATTCGGGAAGTGCGCGTTTGCGTCGTAGTGAAAGTTCGTATCCCCTGCGCACGTGACATCGGCTCTAAGCCTTTCGAGCTTTCTCAAGCCCGGTGTCATGCAAACGACGCCGGGCTTTTTTGTTGAATCGATGCCAACGTGCTGGGTACTTGTTTCGAGTCTGGCACCATGACGCCGCTTGGTGGTGTAACGGAAGCACATCGTTCTGATACGGCGGAAGCGACGGTTCAACTCCGTCCCGAGCGATTCAAGGAGATCTTTACGTCAACTCGGCGCGGTACGCAATTGGCAAAGCGGCAGAGCTCAAACCTCTGTGATTTTGTGGGTTCGACTCCCACCCGTGCTACTGCAATGACACGACGGGTATCGCAAACATCGTGCAAGCGAATTCGTTGAGGGCAGATTCGTGAACACAAACGAAAGCGCGTCGGCTGGGCATTGGCGGTTCAACTCCGTCCCGACGCACTGAAACAACAACGGCCCGTTCTTCCAGTGGTTCAGGAAACTGGCCCCTCAAGCCGGTAACGCGGGTTCAAATCCCGCACGGGTCAATGACAGGCAGGACCAAGTGGTGCAACTGGCAGACACGCGACGCTTAAAACGTTGTGCCCCATGCGGGCATGGGAGTTCGATTCTCCCCTTGGTCATAGGCGACACTTAACACTTGCGATCGCCCGAACCGTGGGCTAGCGCCCAGCGGCTGATGGTCCAACTCCGAATCGACGTGGTTCTAAACAGTTCAATGACGACAAGTTTTCCAGTTTCAACCCATCAGCCGGCACGCGCTAGCGTCCGGTTTCGAATATCACTGCAGGCAGTTAACAAGCAAGATCGGAATCAGTTCCCCGACGGTTCAATGACGACCAAAAAACGGGCTCATGGTCTAACGGAACGACGCCAGCTCGGCAGGCTGGCAATCCGGGTTCGACTCCCGGTGGGTCCACTCAATGAAATACGGAAGGTAGCCGGATATGGATGGCCGGACCGCACTGCTAACGCAGCTCTCCCGCAAGGGGGATGAGGGTTCGAATCCCTTGCCTTCCGCTTTTGGTAAGTCTCGGTAGTGAAACGGAAATCACCTCCCGCTTCTAACGGGATGTTCCAGGTTCGAGTCCTGGTCGAGGCATTGAAGGGGTAACGGAAGGGCCTCCCGATTGGCGCCGGGCATCGATTCGAAATCGATTGGGGGCGAAAGCCCCTTGCGGGTTCAACTCCCGCCGCTTCCGCTTAATGAAGCTGAAATAGATAGACGAGGTTTGTTGAGCGGCTGGTCGGATCAGCCGTAGTAGAAAATGCCCTGCGGGTGTGGAGGATGCATGTCTGCCTTCGAAGCAGTCGGGCGAGGTTCGATTCCTCGGCGGGGAATAAGGATTGTCGGCAACCGAGAGGCAGCCTGAAGGCAATCTGCGTTAGTGCATTTTGGTTTTGTCTCTGGAGTGTGGCGGATGCACGCGACTTTGCGAAAGTCGTAGACCAGGTTCGACCCCTGGCAGGGACACTGACTTGATGACGCTGATGTCACGTGGCGTGGCGGCGGCCTGCAAAACCGCATTCCGTGGGTTCGACTCCCACCGGCGTCTCTTTGAAGGAAAGCTCCAATGATGTCTCCGTCCAGCGGCGGCCACTCCACCCGGCAGGGTTTGGGTGTGGCTGTTCCGGACATGGGTTCTCAATGGAACTCAAGGGAGCGGGTTAGCTCAACGGTAGAGCACCAGTTTAGGGAACTGGGAGTTGCGGGTTCGATTCCCGTACCACATGTCGGCTGAAAACCGACTCCGTGAACAGGTCGCAAAAACCTGCTCGACTGTGAAGCCCAAGGGAGACGAACGATCGTTGAATTCGCCTGCACAACGGTTTGCCGTGGTGAAGGCAGCATGGAAAAGCACTCTGCAGGACGCAGATTCCGCCGCGATGCAGGTTCGGCAACGGCGCGGGAACGGATGAGTTCATGGGGCTGGTGGTTCACCACCGGTCGAAGGCTCAACCTGCCCCGCGTTGACGCCCAGCAGGCCCACGGCTCAAGCGTCACTCCGTGGTTTCCCATGTGATTCGCGAACGTTCCGTCTTCTGCGGGTCGTTAACTATCCCAGGGGTAAGACGCGACGGACAAACATGAACCGGGGATC
Organism: uncultured Schlesneria sp.; assembly: GCA_963977965.1. GTDB lineage: Bacteria > Planctomycetota > Planctomycetia > Planctomycetales > Planctomycetaceae > Schlesneria. The sequence continues at coordinate 21,664 of CAXBSB010000049.1, read as the reverse complement.
AATGGATTCATCTCCCCAGCGAAATAGTGTGGCAATCCCTCCACCACACAGGTATTCCCATTCATCGCTGGTCAGAAGTCGGAATCCGTCGTTCTTCAAATGTGCCACGAGATCCGCTCTGGTAATGAATCTGGGTACGAACAGTCCCGTGACGTTTCGCGAGAATCTGCGACGAAGGCCTTTGTTCTGGAACCGACATATGGTGACGTGATCGATTGCTCTGGAAGCAAGTGCTGAGAAGTTCGTTTCGATTACAATAGATGACGACGACATGGGTTGGGGTCTCCTCACCATCGAAATTACAATCCACTTCACGCGGACAGGTGAGACATTGGAGAGGCAGGAACAGGAGTTCACAAATTTCTCGCAAGAATGCCGCAGCTGACGGATGAATAAGTGCAGGAGTACACCCTGTGGGATTTGCAAGACATCCGTCACCGCCTCATCGCCAGGTTTAAAAGACATTGCAGGATGCCTATGAATTTGATCCTTCGAGCGAATAAGTACGTTATCAACTTAATCGACGAATCGGGTTGTAAACGTCACACACGGCGGAAAGTCAGGATGTCATGAGCAAGATCACGAATCACGCAGTAACTGAACCGAACGTTGCAACTGCTTCCGTAGGAGTTATTTCCGCCGAGTACGGACATCCCGGCGAGGCGACCTATCGCCGGGTCATCATCGATTTGTCGGCGGGCACAATGACGTTCTTTCGATGCCACACACCGAACCAATTCATGGCGACCGGTCCCGACACAGAGTGCTCCTGTCGGTTCGATGAAATCCGAGGCATCTGTTCGAGTTGGGTCCGCCCTCGCGATGTCGGTCCAGTACTGGAAGTGGTCACATCGACCGGACGAGCACGGCTGCCTCATTCGATGAGTGGTTTCAAGGCCGTCCACGAGGTCCTCGAGCAAGCCGTTACCAAGTCGGGTCGCCGACTCAGTTGGTACGAATCTGCGGCAACTGAACAGGTATTCGTTCTGATCTGTGGAGCGACATTGGCGGCAGGCGTGATTTGGGCCTTGCCTGAAATGTCCCGAGGGGCATTAGCGGCAACTGTCGGAACGATGGCGTTAGTGGTTCTTGCCGCCTGCGGCCTGTACTGGCGAAGCAAGCGCACGTGGTGGTAAGTCGGCTTTCGCCTCATCAATCCCACCAGCACCGCTATAGGCTTTGCAATCGCTCAAGGCGACTTCCGTTGGCTACTACCAAGACTTCGCGACGTGGTACTTGAGGTGTTTGCGAGAACTGGCGATAGAACGCAAAAAGGCCACCATCCGAAGATGGCAGCCTTCCGTGTAACCCGAAAGTAGAACAGAAGCTCTACAGTGCAAAAGTGGCGGGGGCAGGATTTGAACCTACGACCTCGAGGTTATGAGCCTCGCGAGCTACCGGGCTGCTCCACCCCGCGACAGAGTGACCTTCCCCGCGAAGGGAGGTCAACGAAGTATATCGGTTGTCCCTCGAAAGGGAAGGGAGTTCGTTTTCATTTTCCCAAAACAGCGTCAGATCCGTCCACGTGACATGCGATAACCGTACTCCGTCGCAAACCAGTTGGCATAACGTTCACGTGCGGCGGAATTTGTGTTGCGGACGTCGTTCACGTGACCAATTTCATGAACCAGCACGTTGTTCAGATAAAAGTCTCGAATCGTTTCTGGTGTCCAGCGCAATGTCCATAGTCCCGATTTCTGTTCCCAGACACCACCGTACATCCGGGCTTCAATGATCTGTTGTGGCGTCGGCGGTCGGTAATAGGTTTCGTGCAGGGATTCTTCGATCGGATACAGGTAGACGTTGGGGCCCCATTGCATTCCGTACAGCGGAAACAGGCTTCGCTTGCGTGTCATGGAACTGAACTGGACGACTTCAATCCCCTTGGTGAACTGTTCTGGCAGGTCGGCGATTCGCTGCCGAACGTCCTCAATCGTCAACGGATGAATGAATCCCGTTCCCGCTGATTGTCGGACGAAACGGATTTCGCCGTCGTTACGGGGTTCGTGCCAGGTTTCCGGTGCACTGAACGATGCCGATTGAGTTGTTGTTCCGCGCTGACGATGAGCGACGGTGGGACGGATCGACAGTGCACGCGTGCGATGCATGTCGCCGCGAAGAGCTCGCTGATGTTGCTGATGTCGGACATGGGAAGTCATGGCAGCACCTGTCTTGCCGCCGCCGACACCGCGAGTGGATTGAATAACTCGGTTCAAATAACCGCGAGGGAATCAAAGCCACGAGGAGGGAACCGTGGTGGTGTCAGGCAGCAAAAATATCGTAGACAAGCCGCCATAGCGTGAACAACTGTACAGTTTAAGACGTTTTGTCAAAATGAGTTATGTCGCGTCGTTTTCTCTGTCGAGCTGGACAGACCTGTAGCCCTGGGGATCGTTCCAGCGGGTAACGTCGCCTGCGGATGGAACTTGTGCTGACTTGATGGACCGGGCCTTCGGCATGATCTGCCGAAATGCCTGTCGAAATGTACACTGAAAGTTTTAACTCTCTGATAGGTATGCAATTATGACTTGCTGCGATTCCGACTTTAGCGATTGTAGTGAGTGTGCGGGCTGGCAGTTTGGACAATCGGGTCTTCACGCGGAGCGTGAAGCCTAGTGCGCCTGTGAAGGCGTTTGAACCGAAGGGTTGAAGTCCCTTCCAGGCGGACGTTACCAGCCTGAATCTAAGGGTAACTGCGTTTCCGTGAGTAAAGGTGGGGAGCAACCTGAGGAGAAAGACCAGTCCGTAATGTGATGTGAACCTGATTCGGCCAAACCTGTCGGGGAGCCAGCTAGCAAATGGCGAACCCTTGACCGCGTGACGGGCAAATCCCCTGACCCTCTGGGTCTCCCCGGGGGATCGACGCGGCAAGCCATGACGACGATGTAACGTGGCAAATCGTCGTGGTGAAATGGTGATGCGGTGGTTGAGGATGGAATGGTCAGAAGTTCAAACGTGGTAAGCAGGGAGACCTGTCGAGTAAGGACGTGGACAACAGAATCGTCACAATTCGCAGTGGGGGACACTGCGTGACCAATGGCCCAGGCCCACTGGCGGAATATCGCACGCCGGAGGGGAGCGAACACGGCGATATCGGTGAAGTTGGAAGAAGCGACTCGGCAGGAGTCAGAGTAGCGAGGAAGCCGTGCAGCACAACGCGGTGGAGCCAAGGGGAACAGGGAGGTAGAAGTGAGATGGCCAAACCAAAGAACGGTAAACCCGCAGAACAGCGGTGCAACATCCCGGTCACAGTGCCGTTCGCGGCTACACAGACCGGAGAGACAGACACCCGGCATTGCCGAGTGGGCTCATCGGGCGGTTTGGACGGATCACATGTTGGAGACACTCTTGGACAACAAGGTGAGAGGAGGCAAATGGCACACACTGATTGACAAGGTATACTGCAAGTTGAATCTCTTCTATTCAGCCCACAAGGTGCTGGGGAAGAAGGGCGGCAGGAATTGATCGGCAGACGGTCGACGACTTCGCCGAACAGGAACGGCAGGAACTCCAACAACTGACGGAACAATTGGAGGGCGGAACCTATAGGCCGTCTTCAGTCCGACGGACGTGGATTCCCAAGCCGGGGAGTTCGGAGAAACGACCGTTGGGAATCCCGACAGTCCGGGACCGCGTCGTGCAAACGGCGGTGGTTCATGTGATCGAACCGATTCTCGACGCCACATTTCACGATCGAAGCTTCGGTTTTCGTCGCGGACGTGGCAGCCATCAAGCGCTGCATTGCGTGGAACAACTTCTTGACACCGGACATGTGTACGTTGTGGACGCGGATCTGAAGGGCTACTTCGATACGATCCCCAAGGACCGTCTGTTGGAGATCGTCCAGCAATCGATCTCGGATCGCCGCGTTCTGGGACTGATCCAACAGTACCTTGATCAGGGCATCGTGGAAGATCTGCGAACGTGGACTCCGGAACACGGAGTTCCTCAGGGAGCGGTTCTGTCTCCTGTCCTGGCCAATGCCTATCTGAACCCCCTGGACCACCGCATGAGCGAGATCGGCTTCCAAATGGTGCGATACGCGGATGACTTTGTCATCCTCTGCCGCACTCATGACGAAGCGGAAGCAGCCCTTGCCGCCGTGCGAACATGGGTCGAGGCGAACGGACTGACACTTCATCCGGAGAAGACCCACATCGTGGACGCGCGGGAGAAAAGCTTTTCGTTTCTGGGTTACTCCTTTCGTGGGAATCTTCGATTCCCCCGCGAGAAAAGCCATCGAAAGCTGATGGACCGCATCCGCGAACTGACGCCACGCAAGTCGGGGAAGTCACTGAAGGTCGTTCTTCAGGAGATCAACCGATCCATCCAGGGATGGTTCAACTACTTCCGGCATTGCCACTGGAGCATCTTCAGAGACTACGACCGGACCGTCCGGACTCGTCTGCGTCGGTTGTTGCTCAAACGCCATCGCCGGAACCCCCAGCGACTACCACGTCAACACAGGTGGCCCAACGCGTACTTTACGGATCGCGGGTTGCATAGCCTGAACACAGCCCACGCCCGTTTCGTCCAATCCATAGGAACCTACTGACTGGAGAGCCGTATGCGGGAAAACCGCACGTACGGTTCGGAGGGAGGGGGGATCGAACTCAATCGGTCCTCCCTACCCCTATCTATGGAATATCAAATCCCTGAAGCGGGAGGGTGAGGCGGTGAGGCTCCTGCCGAACCGTCTTCAAACACGGAAGTGTAATAGCCGATCGCGGCTCGGCGGGAGCCTCGCCGCCTCGCCCTCCCGTCTTTTCCAATCGTGCGAGGAAACAACCTTGAAAAAAGCGATTCAGCCAATCCATTGGCGAAATTGTGGCTCATCAACATTCCGGCCGCTCAGCACAATCACCAGATCACCGTCGCCGTCCAGAACTGCGGATCCGCTCAACACAGCCGCCGTTGCGATTGCCCCCGATGGTTCCGTTCGCAGACCGTGCCGGTCGTAGAACCACCGCATTGCGTCACGCGTCGATTCATCGGGGACCGCAATGACGCTCGAAACATGCTTTTGCATGATGGGCCAGTTCTGTTCACCAACGTCATACGACAGCAGTCCGTCACATATGCTGACTGGCCGATCGACACGAATACGGTGTCCGGCTTCCAGAGACTGTCGGAAATCGTCCGCCCCGGCGGGTTCAATCCCGATGATCTTGGCATCTGGAAATCCATCGGCGATTGCCAGAGCGTGGCCTGCCATAATTCCGCCTCCACTGACCTGACAGAAGAAATGCGACACGCGGCGGCCCTGGCGTTGCAACTCCTCAACGATTTCCAAACCTCCCACACCGTTCCCTGCAATCACATGCAAATCGTTGTAAGGGGATGCCTGGACGGCCCGTTCACCTTCAGCGATCTCTCGAGCCAGTTTGTCACGTTCGCCCGTTTCGTGGTCTCTGGCGATGTTGTATGTTCGTATCTCTGCACCGAACGAACGAGTCAATTCGAATTTTACTTTCGGGGCCGTGTCCGGCATCACGACAATCACTCGCTTGCCGAACCGCATCCCGGCAAACGAGATCCCCGAAGCAAAATTGCCCGACGAATGAGCGACCACCGGGCGGTCTCCAACCTGCGGCAGGTTGTGACTCATCCAGTTCAACGCGCCCAGCAGCTTGAATGATCCAACCGGCGTCCAGCCATAGTCCTTAATCCAGACACGACGACCAGCGGGCAGCTTGAGTTCTCGTTCCAGGACATACGACCGGATCAGCGGGGCCGGGCTGAGGTGCTGACGGATGATATCCGCAGCCTCACGAACATCGTCAATCGTGGCAAAGCGATCCATCGCGAGTTACCTCCCTTAGCCGGATCCAATTTCAGCGCGGCGTCCCGCGGGCATCGCGCAGCGTCAACCCATGTTCCGACACGACACGTGAGTGCGACCCGCTAGTTGTGGCTGCCGTCTGCCTGAAACACAACTTTGTCAGATTTCCAGGTCAGCCGCTTAGACCAATCTCCAGATTCTATTATCCGCGATGCAAGGTTCGAATAACAAGCTCGGCGGTACCCGACATACGATGTCGTCAGCCTCGGATTGATCTCAACAATCAAGGCGTTTGCAGGTTCGTTCTCTGAAAGCAGCAGATCGATTCCAATATAGCCATAAAGTCCGCCTATCGATTGGCACGCTCGCGTGACGAGATCTTCGATCTGTTGCTTCGAAGTTGGCGAAATCTCGGCCGGGATCTCGCCACCTCGATATTCAAATCGATCTCCTGCAATTCGCTGGCAGGCAATTGGCAGGATTTCGATCTGACCTGATGAATGGCAAAGGCAACCCACTGAGAGTGCTCGACCGGCAATCCACGGTTGAAGAATCATTCGGTCTGACATTCCATGGCGAGCGATGTCACTCACGGCCGATTGCCAGGCCTTCTCGTCACGAAATGGAATGCCAAACGTTAACCAGGAGCCAGCCCCGTCACGTGGCTTGAGCACACAGCCCCCTTCCACTGGCAGACCCCAGGGTTCACTGCCAAGGTCAGCCAGAAGAGTACGAATGGTCGGGATCTTGTGTGCAGCGAAGTGTTCAGCCAGTTTCAGCTTGTCAGCACACAGTCGAATCGCTTCAGGCTGACAGTTCAGTACCCGCTTCCCTCGATCAATGACACGTTGTACCCGGTGTTCGAGTTCGCTATTCGTTTCGGGAGCAATCACGAGGGTGGCGTCACTCGCCATCACCAGTCGATCAAACGCGGTTTTTTCGTCTTCTGCTGACTTCACGGATTCATAAATGAGCATTGGATCCCTCGCATCGGCGGGATGGGGCAGCCTCAGGTCACGAGTCGTGACGACATGGACGTCTGGCAAGGCGGTCAGGTCTGCGATGACCGTAGAACACATTGCCTCCCCTTCTCGCAGCAGCGATGGGGGCAGCGATTCACCGCTCAAGGCCCCGCTGGTGATGAACTCGGAGACGAAGATTCTCACGCCATGTTCCAAACCGCAAACCGGAATTCACCAGCTTGCGACAGGGCATTACGCCAGTTCGGGAATGTGATCGCCATACGAGATCTGGATGGGGCGACCTGCCTGGTCAATATAGGTCTGCCGGTAATCAATTCCCAGATGATGGAAGATCATGGAACGGAAGTTCTGTGGCGTCAGCTCACGCTGAATCGGATGCTCACCCTTGGAATTGGTCGCACCGATCACCTGCCCCATCCGCTTTCCGCCACCCGAGACCAGGATCGACATGGCATGCGGCCAGTGGTCACGTCCCCAGTTGATCTTCCCGTCGCGGCTCCCCTTCTGCTCATTACCGCGCGGCGTCCGTCCAAATTCTCCCGAGACGATCACCATCACATCTTCGTTCAGACCGCGTTGGTAAATGTCTTCGATCAACGCCGTAACACCCTGATCAAGACCCGGCAACCGTTCTCGCATCGCCGTGGGAAGATCGCCATTCACCGCATGATCGTCCCAGTTATAGATCTCGTTCCCGCCCGGAACTCCAACAGTCACAAAGCTGACACCTGCTTCGACGAGTCGACGAGCGAGCAGTGCCTGCTGAGCCCATCCTTCGCCATAACGAGCTCGCGTTCGTGGATCTTCCTGCGACAGATCGAACGCCGCTCGAGCACGATCACCAGCAATGATTTCGAAGGCCTGACGATTGAACGCGTCCAGGGAACTCATCACACCTTTGTCGAGGTCACCTCGCAGACGATCAACCTGCCCCAGTAACTGCTGTCGGTCATCCAGTCGACGGCCATCGACGGTTGCGGTCGCGTTCAACAGTCCCTTCTCGCTGACCGTCGGGGGACGGTACATGTTGCTCCAGTACCCCGTCGCTGTCGTCGGAACATAGCTGTAATGAGTCGCTCCCATCCCACATGCCACGGGAACTCCGTTTCGACACTGACCGAAAGCACGACTGACAACGGCCCCGATTTCTGGATGAACCGATTCATTACGAGATTCATCCCAGTTGGGATAACCACTCATCATGACGGGAATCCCGTCGTTGTGTCCGGCGAAGTTGTGCGAACACGAACGGATCAGCGTGAACTTGTCGGCGATCTTCGCGTGCATCGGCAGCAGTTCGCAGATGTCGATCCCGGGAACATTCGTCTTGATGGGTGAGAACGGTCCGCGGACTTCACGAACCGCGTTTGGCTTCAGATCGTATGTTTCCAGATGTGAAGGCCCGCCGTTCTGCCAGAGCAGGATCACCGATTTTCGTGACGGGGAGGTCCGGTACTCCGAAGTCTCCGCGGCTTTGGCCTGCAGGCGGAACAGGTCCGCCATCGACAGTCCGCCAACACCAAGAGCACCGATCCGCAGCATGTTTCGCCGCGAGATGCCATCACAGAGTCGATGGGAATTGGTCAGCAGATCCAGCACGATTGCAGTCTCCCAAGGCAGACCAAGCCCGGCACTTTTCAGTCCCGGGCTTGAATCCATTCCAATGATCCGACTCCGTCATTCATTGCCGCGGGAATGTGTCCCCTGCAAGAAACTGAATGACGGATACCGAACCTGAAACGTTACGACAGAATCCCTGTAACGGCATCGGCGCTGACCATCTCGCGCGGCTGGTTGAGATGGTTGTAGACGGTGCGGCGTGGGTTCATGCCGACGCTGTGGTAAATCGTGGCGAGCAGTTCGATCGGATGAACAGGGTTTTCCACGGGAGCCGAAGCGGTCTGGTCGGACTTACCCCAGACGAGTCCTCGCTTCACGCCAGCACCGGCAATCAAGCCGGTGTAGCAGTATGGCCAGTGATCGCGACCATCGTCGCTGTTCCCGTTGCCCGACGTGCTGACGCCGCGTTTTGGACTACGTCCAAACTCGCCGATCGCCAACACCAGGGTGTCCTTCAGCAATCCACGATCATCGAGGTCCGAGATCAGACCGGACAGGCCAGCATCCAGCATCGGACCAGACTGGTTTTTCATACGTCCCGACAATCCGACGTGAACGTCGAACGAATGGTTGTCGCTGTTAGCAACCTTTGGCCAGTTGACCTGGACCACTCGCGTCCCCGCTTCGATCAGACGTCGAGCCAGCAGGCAGCTTTGACCGAATGTATTGTTGCCGTACTTTTCTCGCACTTCTTTCGATTCAGCAGCCAGGTTAAAGGCCTCGCGAGCCTTACCCGAAAGAACGAGCGAAAGGGCCTTGCCGTAGTATTCGTCCAGAGCGTACTTGCCGACGGCCTTATCGAGATCATTCAGGCCAGCATTGACGGTTTCGCGGAGATTCGCCCGTCGAGCCAGACGATCCTGCGGCACTTCGGCTCGCAGTTGCAGATCGTCAACCTTGATCCGATCCATCTTGGTCATATCCATGTCGTCGCCGACGGGATACAGGGTGTACGGATCAAAGGCCCGGCCCATGAACCCGGCGGTTCCCCCTTTGCCGATCACACCACTCTCCTGCAGCGGGCGTGGCATCATGACGTAAGGAAGCATGGGGACTTCAGGCGGCTTGGCCTTGATGACGTGGCAACCCCAGTTCGGGAAGTCCTTGGGGCTCGGTGGTTCCAACTGACCCGAAGGGCTGACCTTGTCGGCTGTGTAACCGGTCATCATCTGATAGATGGCGGCGGTGTGGTTGAACAGACCGTTGGGTGTATAGCTGACGGCTCGCAGGAGCGTCGTCTTGTCGATCACCTGAGCCAGCTTGGGGAGCAGTTCGCTGAACTGAACACCGGGCAGCTTGGTATCGATCGGCTTGAACACACTGCGGACATTGTCAGGTACATCTGTCTTCGGATCCCACAGATCCAGATGACTGGGGCCACCCTGCAGATAGACAAGGATCACATGCTTGGCCTTGCCAAATCCTGCCCCACCGTAGCGTTCATCTTCGGCAGCATGCAACTTTTCGTTGCGAAGCAGATTGGGAAGAGACAGACCTGCGAGGGCCGCGCCACCCACTTGCAGCAATGCTCGACGACTGAACCCATCGCACGTGTCTTTACCATATTGGCCAGGGATCACCAGCATCGATCAGTCTCCCAAGGGTGGACCACGGAGTTTCAGACAGAGACAGAATCCCTGTTCCAAAGCCACAAATGACCAGGATCAACGAGACCGCTCTGAGATAACATCGGCTAACACCGATCAGTTCCATCGAAATATACCGATCTCCAATCCCCAATGTCAATCAAAAGCTTTTTGGGGTGAATGAAGACGATGGTTCACAAGTCTATTCCAGAAAACAACTTGCATTCGAATATGTGCATTTGTCTGCGTCCGTCCGAAAAATCAGGCAAATCGACTGAATTCGCGGATTTATCCGTCAATTGTGGCACAAATCAGGACCACGAAGGATGAAAGAAGGCTGCGCGACTTGCAATCTGTTTCGCTTGGAAAGATACTTCGCCTCCGCAAAAACCTGTTGAAAACAGGCATCGAGTGCGTAGCTCAGTCGGTAGAGCAACGGACTTTTAATCCGTAGGTCTTGGGTTCGAGTCCCAACGCACTCATTTTCTTCTCGCGGCCCATCCAAACTCGCGGCAATCTTGTTCGTTCAGCCCGGTTCAGCGTGAAGCACTACTTCAAGTGCTCAATCATCCGCTGTTCAAGATTGGGGATTTTGCGACGCAGATGCTTGCTGAGCGGGGTTGGCGGTTTTCCTGATTGGACTTCTTCGAAATAGTCTGCCAGGGCCTCACGTGCTGCTGGTGGGCCGTGCAGGACGAAGTGCAAAACGCCCCAGGCGTCGCGATAGTCGTTCTTGTCCATTTCCAGCAGATCATGTTTCGCTTCCAGGCGTTCGATCGCTGGTCGCCATCCCAGGCGGATCGCCCACTGCAATTCTCTGCGATGCGGATTGTGCTTCTCGCGCAAGCCGGGTGAAACCTCAAAGTACTCGGCCAGTCCTTCGTCCAGCCAGATCGGGACGAACGGCAATGCACTGTGCAGCAGCGCATGAGTCGTTTCGTGGCGAACGTCGGTTTCCAGTCCTGAATGCCGATAGGCATAGACTCGCGCAGCATCTGTTCCTTGCACAAACAGCGCCTGCCTTTTTGTCCCTTCGGGAATTCGCTTGCTGAGATAATCCGTATAGCTCCAGCGACTGCGAAACAAGTGAATCTGGATTTCCGACGGTTCGCATTTCAGCTTGAGCTGACGTTCAATGTCGGTCTGCAGGTCGGCCAGTTCATGCACCAGATTCTGGGTGTCCCGTAACGGGAATTCAGCCCGGATCAGATACGGACCGATCTGTCGCTCTTCCACCCATCCCATGGCCCGCAAAGGGATTGCGGCGAAGAAAACTGCAACACCAATGAACAGTATGTGACGCATGGTGGGGATGTACCCCACTTCGGTGAAAATCGTCAAGAGGAGGATCGAGCCGAATGGTTCAAGCGCTGTCCATGCGGGGTGCCACGGTTTTGGAGCGATTCGCAAGGGGGGGGTAAATTGACGATTTGCGTCGCTCCACGAGCGAAGACACGGCCTTGTCGCGGACTCCAAAACCGTGGCACCCTGAATTGTGGCGCGCTGAGTTTAGGTTCTCTCGCTCGATTCACCATGTCACCACGAATTTACAACTGCACCTCGTTGCTGCGGCTTGGTCGAATACTGCGATGGAGACTGCGAAATCGTTCGCCTATAATGACAGACGAGGCATTCATGATGTGATGCCAATCTCGGGCGGTGTCAGCCGCCCATGCTCCTCGCGACGGGGAATCAGGCTTGGTTTCCGTACACGCAAGGGAGTTTGACTATGTTGAAAGTAGCCCGAATCGTCGCTGTCATGACCACGTTCGGAGGAATTGCACTGGCAGTCGGCTTGTGGGGGCCCAGCACGGCGGTATCTCAGGACAAGAAACCACCGAAAAAAGCTCCTGATGCAAAGCTGGAACTCGATCAGGCAGAATTCATGAGGAAGAAACTGGAAGCTTCGAACCAGATCCTGGAAGGACTGGTGACGGAAGATTCTGACCTGATTGTGAAGGGTGCCAAGGTTCTGGTTGAAATGAGTACCGCCGAAAAGTGGCAGGTTCAGAACAATGTGATGTATCGGCAGTACAGCACAGAATTTCAGCAGTCGGCCAAGAAGCTGGTCGAAGCCGCCGAAAAAGAAAATTTCGACGGGGCCGCTCTGAAATGGATCGATACAACCATGAAATGCATGGAATGCCATAAATTCGTTCGTGGTGCCAAGCTGGCAAACGCCGGTAAGTGATTCCATTTTGGGGGATATGTTGAGGCGGGGGACAGTGGCGGGTACGCTGTGTTGATTGCCACAGTGACCCACCCGCCGGCAGAAAGCCCTCCTCGATGCCCGCTCCGCCGAATATCGACGTCGATCCGTTGGTTCCGTTTGACTTTGACCCTCGCACGCGAGTGGTCTATGGGTCTGGAACCATCGATCGAGTCGGTGAATTATCTCGCGAATGCGGTGGGACTCGAGTTCTGGTTGTCAGTGACCCGGGAATTGCCAAAGCAGGGCATGTCGACCGGGCCGTTGCCAAACTCCGTGAAGCGGGTCTGCAGTCAGTCGTCTTCACCGATGTCCAGCCGAACCCGACGACGGAAGATGTGGATCGCGGACTGGCGGTCGCTCGACAGCACCAGATCGATTTTCTGGTCGCTGTCGGGGGAGGCAGCAGCATGGACTGCGCCAAGGGAATCAATTTTCTGCTCACCAATGGTGGACAGATTCGGGACTACTGGGGGGTCGGCAAGGCATCGCGTCCAATGTTGCCGCTGATTGCGATTCCGACCACTTCAGGGACCGGCAGCGAAGCTCAGTCGTTCGCCTTGATCTCCGATGCGAAGACACATGTGAAAATGGCCTGCGGAGACAAGAAGGCGGCCTGCCGGATCGCCATTCTTGACCCGGAACTGACTCTCAGTATGCCAGCGAGTGTTACCTCAGCGACCGGGATTGATGCGATCAGCCACGCGCTGGAAAGTTATGTCACGACACGTCGCAACCCGGTCTCGCAATTGTTTGCCCGCCGAGCCTGGCGTTTGCTCGCACAGGGGTTTCCTGTCGTCACGTCGCATAAAACGGCGGACGCAAACTCCGTTGCTACCGACGCCGAAGTCATGCTCGCAGCGCGCGGTGCGATGTTACTGGGTGCTCATCTGGCCGGTGCAGCTATCGAGAATTCCATGCTTGGAGCAACCCACGCTCTCGCCAACCCGCTGACGGCTCATTATGGAATCACACATGGTGTGGCGGTCGGTCTGATGCTGCCGCATGTCATCCGTTTCAATGCCTCGGTTGTCGGTCGGCTGTACGGGGCACTGGCAGCCGATGTCCGGCTCTGTGCCGCAGACGATCCCGGCGCGGGTGAGCGACTGGCAGGACTGGTCGCCAGTATGGCCAAAGCTGGCGGAATCCCGATGCGACTGGTTGACCTGCAAGTGGAACGCGGAATGCTTCCTCAACTAGCCGAAGATGCAGCCAAACAGTGGACCAGCACGTTTAACCCGAGACCCGTCGATGAATCCAGCTTGCTGGAGCTTTACGAAGCGGCCTTCGATCCGCCAGACTAATACAAAACAGGTGCCGGTGATCCGATTTCATGATCAGGAACCCGCGACCTCATTGCAGAGACAACAAAAAAGTCGAGTTTTACCAAGTGAGGAATCTGCCATGTCGACTGCTCGCCCGATCCAATGGCTTTCCGCTGCAGTTGTCGTCAGCCTCTCTGTCGTGTCCTTCGCAGCAGACCTGAAGCCGACTGCTTCTTCTTCGACTCCCGCGTCTTCCACTGCGACACCGTGGGGCTCTTTCCGGCATGATCTCGCACAAACCGGGGTCGCCGCATCGTCTCTTCCGAATGATCTGGAACTGCTTTGGGAAGTGGCTGTCGGTGATCAGGTTCTTGCCACTGCCGCGATTGTTGGTGACTACGTTTACGTTCCCTGTCTTTCAGGGGAACTGGTTTGCCTCGATCGAAAAACAGGTGCCAGACAATGGGCCTACAAAACGGTGGAAGTCGTTGAAAAGAACTCCTTCGCACCTGGCTTCAAATCTTCACCGACAGTCGCCGGGGATACGATCTACCTGGGGGATGAAGAGGGTGTTTTCCATGCGATTGATCTGAAGACCGGCAAAGGGAAATGGAAGTTTGCGACGGGCGGCGAGATCTACAGTTCTGCGGCCGTCGTCGATGGCCGGGTGATCTTCGGATCGTACGACAACCGCCTCTATTGCCTGCACGCGAAGACCGGTGAAGTGGCATGGAAGTATGAAACACAGGGCTATGTGCACTGTGCTCCGGCAGTGATTGAAGGGGTCACGTTTATCGCAGGCTGCGACGAACATCTGCGAGTCATCGACATCAAGACTGGCGAACAGCGGTGCGAGATTCCTCTGAACACCTACCTGATTGCGTCACCCGCCGTAGTTGGGGAAACGCTTTACGTCGGTACCTATGCCAGCGAAGTGGTGGCGGTCGACTGGAAGCAGAAAGAAGTCACCTGGCGCTACGCATCTGGTGAAAGTGAGCAACCATTTCACTCGTCCGCCGCAGTCACCAATCGGCTGGTTGTCCTGGGCGGAAAGGACAAACGGGTCCACGCGATTGATCGGGCCACGGGACGTAAGGCCTGGACATTTCAGACGCGAGCCCGCGTGGAAAGCTCACCCGCAATTGTGGGCGAACGAGTCTTCATCGGATCGCACGACGGAAACCTGTACAGCCTGAATCTGGCCGACGGCAAGGAACTCTGGAAGTTCAACGCGGGCAAAGCAATCTCGGCTGGCCCCGCCGTTGGTGAAGGTGTACTGGTTGTCGGCAGTGAAAGTCGGGATGGCAAGGTCTACTGTTTTGGAAAGAAAACCAAATGACAACCGAAACGGCCGTCGCCACCGAAGTTGGCAGCTATTTCATTTCGAACTACCCGCCGTTCTCGTTATGGAATCGTGATCAGGTTTCTGAAATCCGCTCTGCATTCGCGGCGGAACCAGACCGATCCGTGCCGATGGGCCTGTACCTGCACATTCCCTTCTGCCGGAAACGCTGCAAGTTCTGTTACTTTCGCGTCTATACCAACCAGAACGCGAACGCGATCGCTCGTTATGTCGAAGCACTCGCCAAAGAAGTCGAACTGCTCAGTCATGAGCGAGGTGTCCAGGGACGTGATCTGAAGTTCGTCTATTTCGGCGGGGGAACCCCGTCGTACCTCAGTTCGCGACAATTGAAGTTCCTGCGGGATGAACTCAGTCGCTCGGTCTCCTGGGATCATGCCGACGAAGTAACGTTTGAATGTGAACCGGGAACACTGAGTCTTGAAAAAGTTCAGACGCTGAAAGAAATCGGGATCACGCGGATTTCGCTGGGAGTCGAAAACTTCAACGATGCGATTCTGGAAGAGAATGGTCGAGCCCATCTTTCTCCCGAGATTGATCGTGCTTACGAATGGATTCAGCAGGTCGGTTTCCCGCAGGTCAACATCGACTTGATCGCCGGAATGATCGGTGAAACCGATGCCAATTGGGCCAAGTGCATCGAACGGGTCCGGGCCATGAAACCGGATAACGTCACGATCTATCAGATGGAACTCCCCTTCAACACGCTGATTTCGAAAGAGATGCGCGAGTTGCATATCGCGTCACCGATTGCTGACTGGACGACCAAACGTCGCTGGGTCGACGAAGCAATGAATGTCCTCGCTGCGGATGGCTACCGTCCGTCCAGCGGCAACGAACTGATCCGAAACCCGGATACCGATCATTTTGTCTATCGCGACAATGTCTGGCGTGGAGCCGACCTGCTGGCGGCTGGGGTCTCGTCCTTCGGCCATTTTCAGGGGGTTCACTACCAGAACCTGGATCAGCTCGATGACTACCTGACAACAGTCGAATCGGGAACGCTGCCGATCAATCGGGCACTGCGACCGACAAACCATCAGCGGCTGATTCGAGAAATGATCCTGCAGATGAAAGAAGGTCATATTTCTGCGGAACCGTTCCGCAAGAAGTTTGGCGTGAACATCCTTGAAGAATTCGGACCGCAACTGGCTGCTCAACAGTCCAAGGGCTACCTTTCTGTGAGCGGGGACGAAATCACATTGACGCGTAAGGGATTGTTGCAGGCGGATACGTTGCTGCCCGAGTACTTCGAAGAGCAACATCGCGAAGTCCGTTACACGTAGTCGGCGAGATGCCGCAGTGTCCTCTGTCAGTAAATCGTTACGGGACAGGTAAAACCCGTCCATCGCAATTGAGATCATCCAGAGACAGCGAATTTCATGAACCCACTCGATGAACTGCGATCGCTGACGAACCTGTTCCCTGCCAGTGAAGAACTCTTCCTGAAGGCCGAGCATATTCCGTCGGCAGTGACTCCTGAACCGTACAAGACGATGCTCGTACATGACCATCACATGACGGTCGAGATGGAAAAGCATCACGCCTGCACAGTCGATGTCCGAGTCCTGCAGCAGAAACTGGAAGGCGACCTGTATCTGCGGGAAATCCTGTTACTGAAGCAGGGGACGGAAACCGTCGTGCAGTACGGGTTGGTTCGTTTCAACTTGAAATACGTGACGACTGGCATTCGTGAAGAAATTCTGGCCGGCCAGATTCCCTTGGGGCGAATCCTGATCAATCACAATGTCCTAAGGCATATCGACCTGGGAGCGATCCTGGAAATCACCGCAGGCCCGCGACTGGCACGCCTGTTTCGAATGCCGGTTGGCGGCGTGACGTATGGACGTATGGCCACGATTTTCTGCAATCGTCAACCGGCGGTTGATCTGCTGGAAATATCCGCGCCGCTGGTTTAGCCTGCGATTCTTCGAAAAGCAGCCATCAGGCCTGGGTTGCCAGCGACGGGAACCCAAGCCTGACGCCAGTTTTCCGAACCGCCTTATTACACCTTTTTGAATGTGCCGCTTCCCCATGTTACGGAGATACCGACTCCACCACCGAGCGCATCAAATGCTCCGATAATCGCGCCCTCATACCAGAATGTCATCTGAACGGCTCCGACGCCAGCTCCGCCGACGGCCAACTCAAAATCGACCTCTTTGCCAATCAGCCAACTTGGGTCTTTTGTCATCAATCCGCCGCCATACGTTCTGAACTTGCCAAGGCCCGGCCCCCACGAAGTTCCGTGAAATTCGAGAACTGTACTAGAGCAGCTGAAGTTCATGTTCTTTAACTCGACCGAGGAATAGAAAATCAGCGCTGTCGTTTTAAGTTCCGCATCGAACCAGCAGTCCGAAGTTACGGCGAGCGATCTTTGCTGATCTTCGTAAAGTTTCCTGATCGCATGCTGCTTGTCCGCCAATCTCTCCCCTGCCGCAGCTGCTTGGATCTTGAGTTCTTCTTTCGTTGGCGTGCTCATCTTGCTTCTCTCCTTCTGAAAATGAAATCAATGGATGCAGCGACGGAAGTGCGGCGATTCGCATCGAATTTGCACACACAATCGTGTCGCCTGTCGACACAGAGATATGCACACGAATGCGCTATCAAGATTTTTGATGCATTGTTGGTCTCGTGTTCGACGTTAACGGGATTGATTGTGTTGCTATAGCATTTCGTTTTCAATCAACACTATCAAAAATGAGTGTTTTTACGTCACACTGGATCACCGTGATTCAACATGCGTATTTTGGGCTGTTTTTCACGTGTTGCGAGCTGCGTTGTCCTGCGAATGGATCTGGAGTGTGTGACGCCGATCAGAGTTTTGAATCCAGTGTTGCTGCTATGGCTTCAGATCGAAGATCTACTCAAACAAGCGAGCGATCGAAATCTGCTGTGCAAGTCTGGACCGACGAGAAGTCCCGGCATTCTTCACTGCGTTTGATGATCGATTCGTGGACCGGATTTCTTCGTGATACTCTACCGGTTGAACCTGAGCAGCCCTTTTGCCACGGGCTGTTAGGGTAGACTTTTCAAATTCATTCAACCCACCCAATGGAAGTCGCCATGAGTCGATCTGAGGATCTTGCCCTGTTGCGGGAATACACGACGAGTGAAAGCCTGATCAAGCACATGCTGGCGGTCGAAGCGGCGATGCGAGCCTATGCCCGGAAGTTTGGTGAGGACGAAGAGAAATGGGGGACTGTCGGGCTGCTGCACGACTTTGATTATCAACGCTGGCCAGACCCACCGGACCATCCACTGCAGGGAGCAGCAATTCTGAAATCGCGCGGCTATTCCGACGAGATCATCTATGCGATCAAGTCGCATGCTGATTACCTGACCGATTGTCCGCGAGTCTCAAGGCTCGACAAGACTCTTTACGCCTGTGATGAATTGTGCGGATTCCTCACCGCCTGTGCTCTGGTTCGCCCTCCGCGTCTGGAAGGGCTGACACCATCAAGTGTGAAAAAGAAGCTGAAAACGCTGACGTTTGCGGCGTCGATTCATCGCGAAGACATCACTCGCGGCGCAGCAGATCTGGGAGTGGATCTCGACGAACACATTGCGTTCTGCATCGCGGCGATGCAACCGGTGGCAGCCGAATTGGGATTGATTCCCACGGCTGATGCATCGTAAAGCGACCGCTCGTCGGGCAATCTCAAACGCCGTCAGAGCTGCCGCTCAAAGAATTATCCCTATGATCCGTGTCATCCGTGAAATCCGTGGTTGCAAAATCTGACCACGGATTTCGCGGATGACACGGATAGTGATAAGAACGAGCAATCGTGTAGAAACTCATTCGTCAGGAAGTGAGTTGTAAGCGGTCAGCGGGATTTCAAGAATCATTGACGTGAAGCGAGCGACTCGTGCCAAAGACTTCAGGCCAATATGTGCTCATTACACTAACGGTTGCTTTCTCGGGGTTGCAGTTCCTGCCTCATTTCATGACGACACTCGTTGGAAGTTGGCTGGATCTGTGTTACTGGGCCGTCGGTCTGGTACTGCTCTTCATCACAATCACGTCGGCGGGTCTGATCCTCTTCGTTGGAGGCGTGTCCACTGAAAGTGATACTCAACGCATCTGCTGGAGCTGGTTCTTGACGCTCACCGTGATGATCGGCATCACGGCAGTAATGTCATTGGCGAACTTTGCATTCCATCGTGGACTTCCGACCGGGTCATTTGCCCGACGGTTTGACCAGTCTGAATGGATGCGCGACGAGTCGTCGCATGGCGCTGGTGGCGATATCACGAATCGTCAGAAGATGCTGGGCGATGTGATCAGGTCTGTTGTCGTAAACGGTACGAAAGAGAGCATTACCGAATGCCTTGGATCGCCAGATTCTGGAGTGTTCTCGTCCCTGAATCCGGGATTACTTTATGTCACAGGCCCACAGCGAGATTCGTTCATCGCGATCGATAGTGAATGGCTTTTGATCTGGTTTGACGAGAACGGGCGGACGTTGCGGTATGAAATCCGCAGCGACTGAGTCGTTCGTGGCGATGTGCTGAAAATCATTTGACACATTCGATGAACGTGATCGGCGAACGCTCGAGCAATTCGGACCAGTAATCCATTTCATGGCCGTGCAGACCATCGGGCGACAATTGTGGTGAATGCCAGTTCACCTGACGGAAGCCTGCCTTGCGAAACGCTTCTTCGTGCGTCGCGATACTCAAGTGATAGTTCTCAATGTCGAATGGACCATCCTCGAGGTAAAACGTCCACTTGATTGGTGTCCCTTCGTGCCAGGGACCAATGACACTCGTTTCAAACCCATACTTGCGATACGACGGGGCCTCTGGAAAACGTTGACCGGGATGACAGTTCACGGTGACAAATCGCCCTCCCGGTTTCAGTGATCGCGCGATGCCATCGCACATCGATTGAAGCTCATCTGGCTTGCTCGCATAGTTCAGCAGATATGCCGCCACGGCCAAGTCGAACTGCGCGACGTCACCCAGGTTTCGCGCATCCGCCACGATGTAATCAATTCCCAACTGGTATCGAGCTTCCTGTTGACGGGCCAGGTCAATCATCCCCTGCGACAAGTCAACGCCCGTCACCTGAGAGGCCCCGCGTTGCCGCAGCATGCGCGTGTAATACCCCTCGCCACAGGCAACATCCAGCACCCTCAACCCGGATGGGTCGCCCACCAGGTCCATCAACGTGAAGCTTTCCACAAACGTCCGCCAGGGTTGCTGCTTGGATCGCTTATACTGCTCGGCAATCGGATCGTAATCGGTCGTCATGATTTCTCCAGATCGAACGTCGCCCCAATTCTGGCAGATCCTCGATGCTGAGCACAACAGAGCAGTTCCGACGCGTTTCACGCGAATCGCTGCATTCTATTTTTATATCAAGAGTTACGTCGTGTCGACGAAACTTCGAAGCGATATCAGTGCCGCAAAGTAGTGTTTCGATGCAGCGCCTGATTATGATTCAGTTTCGGGGAGTGGGACTTGTTTTCAGAAAAATTGAGCCACTCTGGCCAGCGATTTCGGTCTCCAATTATCGTTTGTGAAATCTGTTGTTTTTCGGAGTGATTCGAATGTCAGGCGAGGATTTCGACGCGCGATCGCATACGGGTGGATCGAGCGCTGCGGGCTCGACCACGCGGCAATGGATCCCGCTTTGGAAGCTTGGTGATCGAGAGGCGCTTGGCGAACTCTGTCGCCGATTTGAACGACGTGTCTGGGGACTGGCTCAGGCGAAGATTCAATCGAGCGGATTGAACGACCGTGCTGTTGCCGCAGAGGATGTTGTTCAAGAGGCATGGATGACAATGGCGGAACGGGATCCGGGTCGCTTTGAGTCGGTCAATGACAGTGATTCCCTGTTTACAGTATTGGCAACAATCATTGTAGATCGGTGTATCGATGCTCGACGCCGATCACGGGCCCAAAAACGAGGTGGCGGAGAAGTCCGCTGCGAATCACAACTCGAAAGTGACGGCAGTCGCAGCCCGCTCGACGTTGATCAAAACCAGCAGATTGGCAGATTTTCATCTCAGGATTCACCAGATCTGGAAATCATCGGGCGTGAGCTGCTCGACAAAGCCTATGCCAGTATCAGCGATTCTCGCCAAAGCGTCGTGCTGGGCATGATGCTTGACGGCGCTACGAATGACGAAATCGCCGAATGTATCCCGTGTTCACGGTCCACGGTGAAGAGACTCAAGCATGATTTGACAGTCTTGTTGCGATCTCAACTTGATTTGCAGCCACTGACGTAATGGTCGCCTCGGGCCTCTTCTGATTTTCAGCAGAATGTCTTGCAATGAACAATGCCGACTGGTCGATCCCTGTAATCTCGGTCACACAGAACGAAGCCGTCAGCACGGTCGTCGATCGCTTTGTGGAAACTCTTCAGGTGGATTCGTCGTCCAGGATCGAAAGCTTTTGGTCGTCGATTGATCTAACGCCATTCGAACCATCGTCGATAGAACTGTTGATGTACTATCTGATTCAGGAAGAGTACGAGCACCGTGGGCGTGATGGCCGAAATGTCGAAGATGACTACGCACAACGTTTTCCTGAATTTATTGCCGTTTCCCGGTCCGCAATTCGTCAAATCCAATCAACAGCTTCAACTGTCGCGATGCCACGAGATCGGGTCACGAAAAGCCAGATCATTGGTGCGAGATATCAACTGACGCAGCTGTTAAGCAATCGAGGTGCCTCGTCCGAAGTCTGGCTGGGCCATGACCTGACTACGAAGGCTGATGTTGCGATCAAGCTGGCAAAGCCGGGTAAGGAATCACAGGTCAAAGGCGAAATCGACGCATGGCGGTCTGTCGTTCGACTGAAGCACCCGCATGTCGTCAAGTTCATCGATTTTGGAAAAAGTGACAAT
>CAXBSB010000048.1:0-36748 GCA_963977965.1 uncultured Schlesneria sp. | reverse complement strand
GTTCGGTCGCCACCAGTGGACGCGACAACCGTATTCGAGTCTGGGCTGCAGCCGACGCGAAGCAAGCTCGCGAAATCGGATTCGGCGGAGAAGTCTTCCGCATTCGAACAACTCCCGATGGGATGTCGTTTGCTGGAAGTGCCGACAAGTTGGCTCGACAGCATAACCTGACGAATGGCCAGCAGGTGAAGCAGTTTGGCCCGCACAACGATTGGGTCTACGCAGTCACGTATCATGCCGGCACCAAGAAGGTGGCCAGTGGAAGTCACGACGGCGAAGTTCGGATCTGGAATGGCGAAGATGGCAAAGAGTTGATCAAGTTCATCGCTGCTCCGGGTTATAAGCCCGTCGTTGCTCCGAAGTGACAATCTCTGTTGCAATTCATCACAGATCAATCTGACAAGCCGAGTGACACACTGTTGTCATTCGGCTTTTTGTGTCTATCCCGGTATCGTTCGTATCCGACTCGCTCCACTTCAGAATTGTGACTGAATCATGATCAATACGAAGTCTTTCGTCATCGCGTTAGCATATGCCATCTGGTGGACGACGATTCCGGTGAACGCTGAACACCTGGCTCTTCACCCCCACAATCACCATTATTTTCTTTTTCGCGGCATGCCGACGGTACTTATTACCTCTGCAGAGCATTACGGAGCCGTACTGAATCTCGATTTTGATTACGTCAAGTATCTCGACACCCTCGCAGCGGATGGACTCAATCTGACGCGAGTGTTCAGTGGCACCTACATTGAGCCGCAGGGAGCCTTTGGGATTGACGCAAACACGCTTGCCCCAAAAACCGGGCGATACATCGCCCCGTGGTTGCGGAATGAATCGTCAGGAAAATTCGATCTCGAACAGTGGGACCCTGTATTTTTCGAGCGCCTCAAAGATTTCGTCGCCCAGGCCGGCAAGCGGGCCATCGTCGTTGAATTGACGCTCTTCTGTCCGATGTATGAGGAAGCACAGTGGAAGTTGAGTCCGATGAATGCGTTAAACAACGTCAACGGCCTGGGCTCTATCGGTCGAAATGACGTGCATACACGCGACAAGAACGGTGGCTTGATGGCAGTGCAGGAATCGCTCGTCCGCAAGTTCGTTGCGGAACTGCGTGATGCCGACAACGTCTGTTACGAAATCTGCAATGAACCATATTTTGGTGGGGTCACGATGGACTGGCAGCATCGAATTGCAGATACCATCACTGACGCTGAAAAGGAGTTTTCGCAAAAGCACCTGATCACGCAGAACATTGCCAATGGTTCAAAAAAGATTGAGAAACCGCATCCGGCAGTTTCCGTCTTCAATTTTCATTACGCCAGTCCCCCCGATGCTGTGGACCTGAACTATGCTCTCGACAAGGTCATTGGCGACAACGAAACAGGATTCAAGGGGACTGCCGACGATCATTACCGCATGGAAGCGTGGGAGTTCATCCTGGCTGGTGGAGGACTTTACAATAACCTCGACTACTCTTTCACCGCAGGGCACGAAGACGGAACCTTTCGGTATTCCTCGAAACAGCCAGGCGGCGGAAATCCGGGATTCCGCAAACAGATGAAACTTCTCAAGGAATTCATTCACGCCCTGGACTTTGTAAAGATGAAGCCTGCCCGTCGAGTCATCTCGGAACCAATTCCCAAAAACGCCCGGTGTCAGGTTCTTGCGGAGCAGGGGCGACAATACGCGGCGTATTTCAAAGGAGCCCCTGAATTCGCTTTCTCCATCGATCTTCCTGCCGGGAACTATCAGGTTCAATGGATTGATGTGGTCACCGGTCGCCAGTTTACCCCACTGAAACTGGCACACGACGGCGGATCAGCACGCTTTCAGATTCCTGAGAAACTCGGCGAATGTGCATTCACTGTAGTACGAGATCCCAAGTGGTTGACCGAATCGAATCGATAGCCTGAGGCCATCGGCGTCACAGCTACTCGCGGAGTGGCCCAGACATCGCTTTGGACGTCTGGGTTTACGAGAGGCAGATTTCCAATATGTCCCCAAATTCCTCTTATGAACCCAGACGCTGAGTCAGCGTCTGGTTCACCCCGCGAGAAGTCGTTGCTACCAGTCAGGACGGGTGGAGTTGCCGATTTTTCAGTGAAATTCGTGGTAACTGATCAAGCGAATTCGGGCTTTCACAAATCGCCAATGTCCATTCCGTCACCACCGCCCAGCTTCTTCTGGATTTCTGCGAGACGAGTCGAGGCGTCTTTGTAATCAAAGTCGAGACCCACGACTTCGCTGTAGTGAATTTCTGCCTGTTTCCAGTCTGACGATGCTTCTGCCAGTCGACCGAGCAGGTAGTGGCATTCCTTGAATGCGTCGGGATGATCGTTGGCATTCAGCTTTTCAATCGCCTTCTGGAACTGACGCGTTGCCAACTGATTCTGCTTCTGCTGCAGGAAACATCGGCCCAGACTGACTAGCACCTGTGCTTCGATGCGTACGTCCTTCGATGCTGCCTGGAGCAATGGAATGGCCTGCTGATGTTTGGCAGCAGCCATGAATCGAAGTGCCAGTTCGTGTTTGAGCTTCAGGTCATTCGGATAGCGTTCAGCGCGACGGCTGAAGACTTCGATTTCCTGATTGCGCAATTCCTGAACGAGGTCTTTGACGTTCTGGGCCGCAACCTCATCACCCGGTGCACGGCTGGCGGCTTCTCGAGCGAACTGCAGGTTCTTGCGGACCATATCCAGTTCGACATCTTCCATCTGCTCGCGCAGGTTGGCATCTCCGCTGATATCCAGTGCCTGCTTAAAGGCTTTGGCCGATTCTTCCAGCTTGCCCTCTCGCTTGTAAAAGTCCGCAAGTTTCTGGAAGTTCGCTGCCGTTGGTTCCTTTTTACAGGCACGCTGCAGGTCGTTTTCCATCGATTCGCCAGGAGCAAGGACATCACCGGCCCCCGTCTTGGCAGTTCCTTTCACCGACTCTTCATAACCCTGTTTAACTTCCTTTCGCACATCCTGTGTCGTTCCGGCTCCGTCGTAATTGCCACGGTCGATGACTTCGTTGGCACCCAATGCTTGAATCTTGGACCGAATGGCCCCATTCAGGGGATCCATCTTCATCACTTTTTCCAGAGTCGTGACAGCCCGCTTGTAGTCGCGACGGATTTCGTACATCTCGGCGAGAGCGACGAGAAACTCTTTGTTCTCAGGAGCGCTGTCGGCTGCCGTTGCCGTCTCGTAAGCAAACGTGGCGATTTCATAGAACCCACGGGCACGAGTCGCTTCGCCCAGGTCGGCGTTGAACTGTCCGTCCCAAGGGTTAATGGTCAACCCTTCTTCTGCCGCGGCATCCATCTCGGCCCAGTTCTTCGCCGTTCGAGCCTTCTTGATCTTCGAGCGGACGCCGTTCACCTTCAAAAAGGCCATGCTGGCCCCGGTCTTGTTGTCCTTGTACTTCTTCTTCTGGCAACCTCGCAGAGACTGGCGAAATACCAGATTGTCGGGAACCAGCTTCGCCGCCGTTCCGAACATTTCTGCGGCATAGTCGAAGTTGCCCTTCGCCATGGCCTCCATCGCCTTCTTCATGCAGTCGGCTGCAAACTTGCGCTTTCGTTGCTCTTCCGGTGAATTGCCGTCCATCGACATGGTGTCAGTCTCGCGAATCGTCGGAAATCGGTCACGCGCCAAACAGTGAATCCAGTTCGGAGCTTTGATGAATTGTTGGCCACAAGTCTAGCAAATCAACCGCTCGCCTGCACAGGAAGGGAAAATCCATAATCTTCCCATTCCGCCGGTAGCGGAGCTTCCAGCGTGATCCGGTCGTAGCGAACCGGATGGAACAGGCACAGTCGGCGGGCATGAAGTGCAATCGGGGAAACCAGCCGATCGTAAGTCGCTGCGGCGTCAGGAGACAGAGTTGCCCCGTATTGCAGATCACCAACGATGTGATAGCCGCGCGAGGCTAACTGCACGCGAATCTGATGCATCCGCCCCGTGTGCAACGCTACCTCCAGCAATGCTCGCCCATCGTGCTCCGCCAGCACCCGGTAATCGAGGATCGCCTCTTTGGCCCCCTCCGTATTGGGGGGAACCACTGTGACGTGTGCGGCAGCGGCGTCCTTCAATAACCAGTCGACCAGTCGACCATGGGAATTTTCCGGAACCTTTTCTGTCACAGCGAGATAGAACTTCTCCACGGATCGTTCGCGAAACTGTTCGGCCAGACGTGCTGCCCCTTTGGAATTTCTGGCAAAAACAACGATTCCTGAGACGGGACGATCCAGTCGATGGGGCACGCCCAGGTAAACATTCCCCGGTTTGGCATACTTCTCGCGCAGGTACTGCTTGACCTGCGCATCCAGCGAAGTCTGGCCGTGAGGGACCCCTTGTGTCAGCAACCCGGCGGGTTTGTTAACCGCGATCAGCGGCCCATCTTCCAGAAGGATCTCCACTACTTCTCTGCTCGCTCCATATCGGCCAGCACCGCCGCAGTGTTGTTCCCCTTTTTCCACTGACCGTAGGTGAAGTCCTCGCGATAACGGCTGAATCCTTCACCCGATCCGACCGTTGTGGGACGAATACCTGGGCGTTTCACGAAAAGAGCGAGTTCGGATTTTTCAGAGAGATCCCAGTCCTGCGGATTCAATCCGTGAGAAAATGCCCCATTCTTGCGTACCACGGCAAATGTCGAATTGAGCTTATTGGAATCCTTTTCCGTGTCTCCCCAGAACTTGGCAAACGATTTCGGATCGGTGATGGATGCAATTTTCTTTCCGCCTGCACCGATCCAGTTGGTGACATTGAAACAGTTGCTGTTCCCTGTCCAACTGCGTCCCTTCTTGTCCTTTTCCGAGGCCACAAGCGACATTGCCAGCGAATCGCATTTGTAGGTCGTCAGGATACTTTCGATCCGCAGATCTCCCGTCAGATTGGGGGTCGAGATGGCTTCAGTCCCCTGAAGAACAGACTGATAGATTCGCAGATCAACATCAGCGGCCTGTTTTGTCTGAGGGTTATTTGCAATGGTCACGCACGTGTTCGAATAGACGATACAGTTCTCGATCGTAACGCTTTGTTTTCCCGCCGCGACCACTTCGACAGACGTCTTGCCACCGACGAACAGACAGTTTCTCATGACCGCATTCGCTTCTCCCGTGACAGTGACTGGAACCATCCCTTTCTTGTTGGATTCCGAGATTGCGCAGTTGAGAAGTCGCAGCGTTCCTCCCGTCACCAGGATAGCCTTCCATTGGACGTTGGTGGCTCCTGCTGGGCCGTCCATGTGCAGGCGGAGTCCTTCGAGTGTCACCGTTCCGCCGGTCACCTTGAGCATATGATGAGATTGCGGGTGCTTTTCAGGGCGGTATCGCAGCCCGTCGGGCGACATACCAATCTGGTATTCAAACACGGGCTCATAACCAAAACCCGCCTGGATGGTGATGTCAGAACTGAATTCGTCGTGGCTGGTCTTGAATGGGCCGTTTCCATCGACCCGGATGATGTCACCCGGCTTGGCGGACTTGAGGATATCCTGAAGCGTATCTTCACGCGGAACCTCGGGGCGATTCAGGATTCCGAAAGCCTTTTCCGGCTGTCCCTGCAGCAACCGCGTGATATCACTTCCCAGATTCGCCTTTCGAAGAAAGAGCGAGGCAAAACAGGTGTCAGACAGCGATGCTTCGGGCTTGTCAGCGGGCCACGATCCGTCGGTCTTCTGAGATTTGATCAGTGCATCGGCTCCCTGCTTGAACCAGTCGACATCGCCATCAAGCTTTTCTTTTCCCAGCAGCACCCCGATTCGCTCAAACGCCCAGATCGAATACCGAGCCGTCCCCGGCCCCATGCCCTTGGCGAAGGCTCCCACTCGCTGCAGCCCTTTGGCATATTTGGGGTCGGAAAGCAGTGTTTCTCGCTCGCCGCTGCTGCTGGTGGCTGATCGGTCTTTCAATTGAGCTCGAATCTTGGTCGCACGAGCCACCGTCAAACAGAACAGGCCTGCAGGTGTCATTGCCTGAGTGGACGGGGTCGGCTCCTTATCCTTAATCGTATAGCCCCATCCTCCATCTTCGTTCTGGGTGTTCACGAACCGCGAGCCGACTTCACGCATGGCTTCATCAATCGGAACGCCGAATCGAGATGCCACCCACAGTCCGAGAACAGCGAATTGCGTATTACTGTTGTCGCCGGCTCCATCCTTGCGGTCCAGACGTTTCAGGTCCTGCAGAACGCTGGAATCGACATTCGGACAGGTATAACTCCAGCCACCCGTCTTGGTTTGACCTGCCAGCAGCTTCGCCCCCAGCGTTCGGATGATCGGACGGTCCTGACGATCGCCGATTCGCGACAGAACAAGGATCGATAGTGCGATGTCGTAAGTATCCTTGGTTTCCGGAGCATTTTTCCGGACATAGCGATATCCCTTATCGACAACGCTGTCGTACACAGGAGCGCCGTTTTCCAGCAAAGCCAGAGTACACAACCCGGTGATCCCGACCGTGTGCCCTGTGAATTCCCAGCTTCCATCCGTCGCCTGCTTCGAGCGAATGTAATCGACGGCTTTCTGTCGCGCCTCTTCGATTTGTTCGTCGGTCTGAGCAACTGCGGGAATCGCAGACGTCAGAATTCCTGCGACAAAGAGCAGGCAGATCACACCGAATCGATTCGACATCAACATGATCAGACTCCCTTTTTCGAAACATCTCCAGTCGGTCAATTCTGAAAGTCTACTAGCCGTAAGTTTCCAAGGGAATGGCGTTGGGACCGTTAATTCGGGACGCGAGTCTTCGCGACAATCTGGTTGATGACCATCTTGGCACGATCGCGGCGGCCTTCGTGCAGTACGCCTTTGACGACGACACGGTGAGCGAGAACAGGGCCAGCCAGTCGCTTCACGTCATCAGGGATCACGTAACTTCGTCCTTCCACGAGTGCCATCGACTGGACAGCTCGGTACAGAGTAATCGCTCCGCGGGTGCTGACACCCAGTTGCAACTGCTCGTGGCTTCGTGTGGCATGAATGATGTCGAGCATATAATCGTTAATGGCATCATCAACGCGGATCTGACGCGCAGATTCCTGCAATTGCCGCAGTTGAGCAGTGCTGACGACCGGCGTGAGTTTGTCGACAGGTTCACCGTTACGGTGATTTGTCAGCACGTTACGCTCGACATCACGTGACGGATACCCGATTTCGATGCACATCATAAAGCGGTCGAGTTGGTTTTCAGGCAGCGGATATGTCCCTTCGAATTCGAAAGGATTTTGCGTTGCCAGGACGAAGAACGGATCTGGCAGGCGATGAGTTTTCCCTTCGACAGAGACCTGACCTTCGCTCATCGCTTCCAGCAGGGCACTTTGCGTGCGGGGAGTTGTCCGGTTGATTTCGTCAGCGAGCAGCACATTCGTAAAGATCGGGCCGCTGCGAAATTCAAACTCCCCCAAGCTTGGCAGATAGACACTGGAGCCCAGGATATCGCTGGGAAGCATGTCAGGGGTGAACTGCAATCGCTTGAATTCGCAGTCGAAACTCTTCGCCAGCGACTTCGCCAGCGATGTCTTGCCGACGCCCGGGGCATCTTCAACCAGCAGGTGTCCCTGTGCCAGAATCGTGACGAGCGATAACCGGACGGTCTCTTGTTTACCAAGAATCACCGATGCAATGCTGCGTTCCAGTTCGGCGATTAAAGACTTGTCTTCCGTCACGTACCGTCTCCCAAAATCCGAATCCTGAAGGGATGTGGGCCGGGATTATACGGTCTGTGTTCGCTCGCCGCGACTAATAACAGGCCATCAAATGGTCATTGCCGTAAAGCCACCATCGATCAGCAGATTCTGACCCGTCAGGAAGCTTCCCGCTGTTGGTGAGGCCAGCAGCAGGATTCCCCCGGCCAGTTCTTCGGGTGAACCAAACCGGGCCATTGGGGTGTGTCGCATGATGTTTTCCACGCGATCCGGTGTCAGCACTTTGCGGTTCTGCTCGGCGGGAAAGAAGCCGGGGGAGAGTGCGTTCACGCGAATCCCCTTGGTGGCCCATTCGCGCGCCAGATTCTGCGTCAGATTCAGAACGGCGGCTTTTGACAGAGAGTATGTGAAGACTCGCGACAGCGGGGGCCCGGCGCTGACCGAAGCGATGTTGATGATCGAACCCTTGGTCTCCTTTTCGAGCATGTATTTTCCGACCACCTGGCAGGCTAGACGGACCCCTCGCAAGTTCACGTTGAGGATGCGATCCCATTCTTCCTCGGTGATGTCGAGAAACGGTGTCGGGGAATTGACCCCGGCTCCGTTGATCAGCACGTTCGCTTCGCGTCCGGTTGATCGCAGGTGCGCCACCAGCGAATCGAGATCCTCGCGCGATGTTGCATCGCAACTGAAATACTCGGCTGATCCGCCAGCCGCCTGAACCAATCGGACCCGCTCGTTACCGTGTTCATCGTTACGGCCAACGACGACCACATGGGCTCCCGCTCCAGCAAGAGCATCGCAAAATGCTCCTCCCAGCGTACCCGTACCACCAATGACGACGGCAGTCAAACCGTCCATACCGAACATGTGCTTCAGATAATCAGCGGAGGACATCGATTGAATTCCCTGGCGCTAGTTGTATGACTCGGGTGTACTTCTTGATCTGGTCCGATTCGCTCAGGACTCGAAAGAATCGTGGCTTTACCGGTGAAAAGCCGCGACTAGCCGATGAATTCCAGATCGACGGGGTGCGGGATGATCTTCGCATCGTAGGCACGTTTCAACAAGGTCGCAACGGCTTCGCGACCGCGATCACCGAAGTCGATTGTCCAGTCGTTGACGTACATGCCGACGAATTTGTCCGCCTGACTGCGGTCCAGATCCCGACCGAATTGAAGTGCGTAGGCCAGTGCCTCGGCACGGTGCTCCAATGCATACCGAATACTCTGCTTCAGGAGCGAGGTGACTTCCTCCATTGCTTGATGTCCGAGATCGCGACGGATGGCATTGCCACCCAGCGGCAGCGGCAGTCCCGTGTCCTCCATCCACCATTTGCCGAGATCAACAATCAGGTGCAATCCATCGTTCTGGTAGGTGAGTTGGCCTTCGTGGATGATTAACCCGGCATCGACTTTTCCCGCGGCCGTGACCGCCAGGATTTCGTCGAACGGGTAAACGACTGGAGTGAAGTCATCGCCCAGCGCCAACTTCATAGCCAGATAGGCGGTGGTCAGTTTCCCGGGAACCGCGATCGTCTTGCCACGGAAATCATTCAAACTTCCGGGTTGGCGAGCGACAATCATCGGTCCGTAATTGTCGCCCATACTGGCCCCACAGGCGCAGAGGGCATACTTGTCGGTGACATAGGCGTAGCCATGAATACTGACGGCGGTCAGTTCCAATTCACCTCGGAAAGCACGGTCATTCAGCGTCTGGATATCCTGGAGCTGGTGAGTAAACTCGTACGGTCCGGTGTCGATCTTGTTGTTCGCCAGCGCGTGGAACATGAATGCATCATCAGGATCGGGACTGTGGCCAACGCGAATTAACATGTTTCGGTGATTCAAATTGGGAAAAATGTATTCTCTTTTCGTCGCAGCACCTGCGACAACGGACAGAGCATGATAGTCTTCGGATCGTGAAATGACCACGCGACGGATACTCAGCCTATTTGAGCAAACCAGGTCCGTTTTTAGATGGCCTCAATTGAAAGGCGGGCGCAAGCCTGTCGACATGTGGGGCCAAAGGTGTGCAGGTACATCAAGACCGCCTGAATATAATGGCGGCCGCTGATGCGTGAGGGGTGAATCCCTGAAATCTTGCGGCTTCAGTTGCGGTTCTCTTAATCCGCACGGGATGAAGTCGTACCGAAATAATCCACACAGACTTTTGGCAGAACTTCGGATTTCCGTTGAATATTCCGAAGAACAAGGTGAGACTCTTACTCCCTTTCTTTTCTGTAAGCGTGTTCACGAAGGGCTTAACATGCCGCAGGTTCAATTTCGTGTCTTTCGGTGTCTCGCAGCTCTGGCCATCGCATTCGCCACGTGTTTGACAGGAAGTCCCTGTCGAACTGGAAGCTCGGCGGTGGACAATGCCCTGGTGTGTTCCAACGGCGATGGTTGCAGGGGCCTGCTGATTAATGGACAGCACGCCTGTGCTGCACTTCCATTCGATTTCAAGCGAGCGGCCGAAACCGCACGCGCGGCTGTTCCGCGTCTCCCCGCGGGGCCACTCGGAGCCAGTACATTCCAGTTGCATAGTCGGCCTGGCGCCACCAAAGTCATCTACCTCGACTTCGATGGACACACCACTCAAAACACGCAGTGGAACAGCTCTTCGACTCCGACGATCGTGACAACGGCATTCGATATGGATTCCAATCCCGGGACGTTCAATTCGACTGAGCAGGCCGTGATTACCGAAATCTGGCAGCGTGTCGCTGAATGTTATTCACCCTGGGATGTCGATGTGACGACGGAAGCCCCGGCAGTAGCCGATCTGATCAACACCGGCGGAGGTGATACGAAGTGGGGAATGCGAGTTCTGTTCGGTGTTTCGACTCCCAATCCTGCTCCCGGCGCCGGTGGCGTTGCCTATCTCTACTCGTTTGGAAAAGACCTCGGTAACGGCGTCGATGAACCCTGCTTCGTCCTGCAGCAGGGAATGGGGACGGGTGCCAAGGTCAATGCAGACGCGTGCGTTCACGAAGTTGGTCACACGCTGGGCATGAGTCATGATGGCCGAAGCAACCCAGTCGAAGGCTATTACCAGGGGCATGGTACCGGCAAAGTTTCCTGGGCACCGCACATGGGGGTCGGGTACTACGTGTCTCTGGTCCAGTGGAGCAAAGGCGAATACCTGAATGCGAACAATCAGGAAGATGACATGAATAAGATTGCCACCCTCTGGGGGTTTGGCTATCGACCTGATGACTTTGCAAATTCGACCACTGCGGCCAAGGCGATTGCAGGATCGGCGGGAACCAATGTCTTTAATGTGAATACCAGCGGTGTCATTGAAACTTCGGCGGACGCTGACTGGTTCAAGATTGTCTGTGCGACAGGAGCCGTAAAGCTGGACGCCGTTGGTGGTCCTGCGAATACGATGCTGGATATTCAATTGAGCCTTTACGATTCGAAAGGGAATCTGATCGTCGCTTCGAATCCACCGACCGACGTGATTGCTTCAATCAATCAGACGGTTGGGGCAGGAACGTACTACGCCAAGATTGAAGGGGTCGGTTTAGGCGATCCTCTGGGTACAGGTTACACCGATTACAGCAGCGTCGGACAATACACGATCACCGGATCGTATAGCACCAAGGGCCTGGCGGGGGCTCCCGTGTTAACTGTTGCGACGGACATGTTCTACGGCGTAAAAGACAGTCCAAAACCGATCAATCCAAATATCAAGGTCGCAGACCCAGACAACACGACGCTGGCAGGTGCGACAGTCAAGATTACCAACGTCGTTTCCACTGAAGATCTGTTGAGCATCAAGCTGGATTCTTCGATGGGGAATATCACAAGCAGCTACAGCGCTTCGACCGGGACTTTGACACTGACCTCTGCAGGAGCGACCGCGACCCTGGCCCAGATGGAAGCAGCGTTGCGAGCTGTCAGCTATTCCAATTCCAAGTCCAGTCCAACCGCCACGCCCCGACGGATCGAGTTCCAGGTGAATGACGGGACCATTTCGAGCAATCCTCTGACGAGTATGGTGACGATCGGATTCACTTATATCAACGTCGCTTATGATGCTGGCACTAAGACCATGACCATCACGGATGACCCAGGAGATAACGCATTTTCAATCGCTCTCCGAGGTAGCCAGATTGTGGTGGAATCCGCCGGGTCAACCCGCATTGGTAACTCGACAAGCAGTAAATCGAGTTTGACGTTTGACTACACCGGGGATCTGAAGCTGAACATCACCTGCGGCAAGGGAAATGACACTGTCTCGATCGTCGGGCTGAAGTCTTCTCTGATCAATGCTTCGATGGGTGATGGCAATGACGTCATGAACCTGACGTATTGCAACATCGGGACTCTTAATTTGTATGGTGAGGCCGGTGTTGACGTTCTGAACCTCGTCGGAACAACGATCACAACGAAGAACTTCGTTCAGTGACCCAATGATAGTGTGGCTTGCTGCCGGCCATACTGTCAGTCACGTTGAACGAATACGCAAAAAGACCCACGTGACATGAACGTCACGTGGGTCTTTCTAATTTCTGCGGCGTAGCAATCCGGAAATCGACTACTTCGCTTCGCTGTCCTGAGCCTTCGGAGCTTTCGCTTCCTTGGTGGCTGGCTTCGCGGGTGCCTTGGCAGGAGCCTTTTCTGCTGACTTTTCAGCGGTCGCCGCTGGGGCAGGAGCAGCAGCCGGGGCTGCGGCTGGTGCCGCTGCAGCGGGTGCTGCCGCGGTCGGAGCACTTGCTGGAGTCGACAGTCGCTTGGCTTGGTAAGCCTTGATGACTTCGTCGGTGATATCCACACCTGGATCAACCGTCAGCAGCAGGCCTTCGTTCTTCGGAATGACCACACTCAGTCCACGCTTGGCTGCGGCTTCCTGAATGATTGGCTTCAGATCGGCACGGAACTTGGCAACCTGAATCTGCTGCAGTTGTCCCAGTTGTGCACCGGCCTTGTTCTGGGCTTGAGCCAGAATGTTGCTGGCGTTCTGGCGAATCTGCATGAATTCGCGCTTGGATTCTTCAGGAGCTTCGTCGCCTTTCTCCTTGATGTCCTTCAGGCGACTCTGCAATTCTGTTTCGGCCATGTTCTGGAACGTGACGAGCTCTCGCTTGTAAGCACTTTCCTGAGCCTGAAGTGCTTCGCGCATTTCAAGACTCTTACCGGTTTCAGCGGCAACCTTATCCAGGTCAACGACTGCAATACCGCCACGGGATGAAGATCCGCCAGACTGCGTCCCGCAGCCAATTGAACTGATCGTCGCACCAATCAACGCGAGACATACACCAATCTTGCGCATCCAACTCTCCTTCCTTGGAATCTCTGTTTTCGGCCGAATCTGCTCAGCCATTGCCGGATGTTAGGTGAAAATGACGGAATTGGTAAACCCCAAGAATTTTGCTTCTTCTGTTGCGACAAAAGACACCGGGGGGATACAAGGGTTGAGATCGCAGCCAATTTAAATGTGGCGTCCCGCGGACCTGCACGAGTCCGACAAGACTGTCGAAGGACCGACTCATGAGCGCACTGCTGGAAATTGAGAATCTCAGGACCTACTTTCACTCCGATGCCGGTACCGTCAAGGCGGTCGATGACCTGTCCGTAACGATCCGACCGGGTGAAACTCTGGGGCTGGTTGGCGAGTCGGGTTCCGGAAAATCCGTCACTTCGCTGACGATCATGCGACTGCTGCCCGATGTGGGGGCCAAAATCGCTGGTGGCAAGATTTCATTCCTGGGTCGCGATCTTGTGCGAATGACTCGTGCAGAAATGCCCGGCATCCGCGGCAAAGACATCGCGATGATTTTCCAGGAACCGGGGACATCGCTCAATCCGGTTTATCGTGTTGGCGATCAAGTTGCCGAAGCGATCCTTCTGCACGAAAGCGTCACACGTGCAGAGGCCCGCCAGAGGGCTCGCGATCTGTTTGTCGAAGTCGGTATCCCTGATCCCGACAGGTCTCTCAACAAGTATCCTCACGAAATGTCAGGGGGACAGAAACAACGCGTGATGATCGCGATGGCACTGTCATGCAATCCGAAGCTGCTGATCGCTGACGAGCCAACAACGGCACTGGATGTCACGATCCAGGCCCAGATTCTGGATCTGATCCGGCGACTGCGCGATGAACGCGGGATGGCAATCCTGTTCATCACGCACGATCTCGGGGTGATTGCAGAAATCGCGGACGAAGTAGCCGTCATGTATCGCGGAAAACTCGTGGAATACGATACCGCTCGCAATGTCTTTTCGAATCCTCAACATCCCTACACAAAGGGCCTTTTGGCCTGTCGGCCGCGGCTGGATACCATACGTCGCCGACTGCCAACAGTGGCCGACTACATGCAGACGGCGACTAACGAATCAGGCCAGATCGTCATCACCGAAAAGGAATTGCCCCCGGAACGACTGAAAGAAATTGAAGGGCGAGGTCGTGGACGTTTGCTGCATCCGCGGCCGGATTTGAGTCTTCCCACGTCCTCGGATTCACACAAAACTTTTGTCCTGCCTGGGACTCAACCACTGCTTCAGATCAAGGATTTGAAGGTTCATTACCCGATCAAATCGGGGTTGTTGCGTACGGTCGTCGGGCATGTGAAAGCGGTCGACGGGATCAGTTTCGATGTCTACAAAGGCCAGACTCTGGGTCTCGTCGGAGAATCCGGATGTGGGAAGACGACAACAGGTCGAGCCATCCTGCGACTGATTCCGATGACGAGCGGAAGTGTCACGTTTGAAGGGATGAACTGGGCCGAATTGCGGGGGGCCGAGTTGCGACGTCAGCGTCGTCGGATGCAAATCGTTTTTCAGGACCCGTACAGTTCGCTGAATCCCCGCTTGACTGTGGAAGCGATGCTGACCGAGGCGATGAGTGTCCATCGTCTTGGGAAGAGTACTCAGGATCGACGCGATCGAGCGGCCAGCCTGCTGGAAGAGGTCGGCTTGATGTCGGAGCATCTGGTTCGGTACCCGCACGAGTTTTCAGGGGGGCAGCGACAACGGTTGTGCATTGCCCGTTCATTGGCAGTGGAACCCGATTTTCTGATTTGCGACGAATCGGTTTCGGCACTGGATGTCTCGGTCCAGGCTCAGGTTCTGAATCTGTTGAAGGACCTGCAGGAAAAACGAGGTTTGACGTATGTGTTTATCAGCCATGACTTAAGCGTCGTGAAATTCATGTCGGACATGATGGCCGTCATGAATGCAGGCAAGATCGTCGAGTTTGGTCCGTCCGATGAGATTTACGCGAACCCCAGCAACGAATACACGCGCAAGCTGATCGCAGCGATCCCGCAGCCAACGATGTCAGCCATTGAACGTCGTGAGCGAGGTCGGATTGAGCAGCGCAAGAAAGGTTAGTGCGTGTCGCTGCAGTTTGATGCCCACGGGACGCCACACGGAAACGGAATGCGCTCGACAGCGCGGCATCTGTTGCCGTGGCTTCACCCGACATCGTCAGTACTTCTCTGCCATAACGGACGTAGAGGTTTCTCGAATCGATTCAGTCGTTACAATTGGTACGACCGTCCTGCCTGCGATTGTGATTTTCGCCGCAATTCCGGGAACTAAGTTCCCTGATCCGTCGTCCAAGAGTCGGTGATCGTGAACGCAATACCCGACCAAACCCTCATCGATCAGTGCCTGGCTGGTCGACGTGAAGCCTTCGGGCAACTCGTCGAGCGGTACCAGCATCGTTTGTATCATGGTCTGCTGCATGCATTAGGGTCTGCAGAGGATGCTCAGGACATCGCGCAGGAAGCGTTCGTCCATGCCTTTGAGAAGCTTGCGAGTTTCAAAGGTGAGGCGGCGTTTTATTCGTGGTTGTTCCGCATCGCTTTGAATGCATCGGTCAGTGCCCGACGAAAGACGCGACGAATGGCGGCTTCGGTGGAAACACGGCGAGACGAGTCCGGGCTGGAGCCTGCGGACGAAAATCCCGCCAGCGAACCATCTTACGCCATGGATGTCTCGGATCGACAACGTCTGGTCCGCCAGGCTTTGTCGGAACTTTCCGACGAATTTCGAACGGCACTGGTCCTAAAGGAAATGGACGGAATGAGTTACGAAGAAATCGCCGAAGTGATTGAAGTCCCGTTGGGGACGGTTCGCAGCAGAATCCATCGTGCAAGACTGGAGTTGCGTTCCAAACTTTCCATGCTTTTGAAGCCCGAACTCTTGTAGATCCAAACCAGCCCGTTTTTCGGTTTCCCTACTGTAAGTTTTCCCCCTGTAAACCAGCCTCGCCCGATTCCTTGAAGTTCAGTATTGTTCGATACGTTATTGTTCAAGACAGCCGCATCTGGTTGTCAGCAGGAAGAACCAAGCATTATGAACCCGCAGAGCTCAGATGAATTGATCTCGGCCTACTTCGATGGCGAAGTATCACCCGAGGAGCGGGCTGCGGTCGAACGTCTGCTGAGTGAGAACGACGATGCTCAGCGGGAATTGAATGAGACGGCTCGACTTTCGGCTCTGCTGCATTCGTTTCCGCGAGAATCAGCCCCGGCCGATCTTGCAGGGAAGATCCTGCAGCAGACCAGTCAGTTGGAAATTCCGCGGGTGGCTCAAGTCCACGCGTTACGGAACGTCTGGCGCGAAGCGCGGGCGGCTTTGATTTCTGCGATCAGTACCGCTGCGGTCCTGATTGTCATCTGGAATGTCTTCGATGTTCCAAACGAGGGCCGTCCGGTTGCGCAAATGAACCCTACGGCTGCACCGTCGCCAGTGGTCGTGTCACCATCAGCCTCACCGCCTTTGATGGCCGATTCAGTTTCTGAACAGCATCGGTTTGAAATCGCCAAGTCTGACCCGATGGATTCGCCGACTGCTGACAAAGAGGGCCCTGCTCCTGGTCCGACAGTAGCGTCGCAGGCGGACGCGTCAGTCGCCGGATCATTCCCTGCACAAAAGCCGGGAATCGCCAGAAAGATGGCAGCCAATCCGGCATCTGCTGCGCCGGCCTCTTCACCTGCATCCGCACAATTACCTGAAGTTTCACCACGGGAGGCGGCTGCCATAGCTGCCGCCGATGCGCCGATTGTCGACGTTGAAGAACTTGATACCGATGTGAAATTGTCAAATGACAGGTTTCTGGAAGGACTGCAGGCAGGCAAGGTCCTGAGATATGTTCCTCAGCCCGCCGATCCTGCAAACAATGTCGCTGTTGTGGATTTGCAGGTTGTCGATGTGGATCGCGGATTGACAGAGATTCAGGTGATGCTGCAAAAGCATTCGATTCGTAAGATCGCTGATGATACGAATCGAGATGGCAAGACCAGGCAGCAGACAAAAGACACGAAAGAATCGGAATCGGACGAGTTAGTGTTTATTTACGCCTTCGCACCTGGGGAACGGTTGGCTCATGCGCTTCAGGACGTCACTCTGCACCCCGATTTGTTTCCGAAGTGGACTCCTTCTCAGCCGCTGCAAATCGCAGCGAATCTTGCTCCGACTCCCTTTGCCGACTTGGCAAAGTCAGATGAGAAGAAGACCCAGGAAAAATCAGGTAAAGGAGCCAATGCAGACGCACTTCAATCCAAGGCAAAAATGGAGCTTGAGATGCCGGAATCGCAGATGGCGGTCCAGGCGCTAGCTCTGCGAAACTCGTATCAGGCCAACTCGACGAACCCAATTCTGAATTCAAGCCAGCAATCGAATGGATTGAAACGGACACAAAACGCGTTTGGCGGCGTAGCTGCCAAAGCTGCACAATCCCCAGACGGACAGAATCCGATCGCCGAGAGTCGAAATTTGAATACCGCGAACGGAGTTGCGATGGCGCGTCGAGGTAATCCGACGGCGGGGAATTCGTCGGAAGGCTACGAGGTCATTCGTATCCCGACTGTTGAAATGAATACGGTAGCGAATGAGTTTTTGAATCGAGCGGCTCTGAACGGCAACGCAGACCGTACTCAAGTTGATAAAACTCTCGCAAACAACGAACCATCGGGCAGTCGACCGGCAGCAGGTGGTGCTGCAGAAACGAAGTTGCGAGAATTTGAAAATGCAAATGGGTCTGTGAAAGTCCTGTTTGTCTTGCATCCGATGCAGTCCGAAGCAGATGCAGCGCCTGCCCCTGCGAACAATCGCGATAAGTAGTCGCCCTGCGACCGACCGTTCCTTCGACGAATGGCACCACTCGATGAGAGCGGGGGCGGGACGCTTCATGAGCGACTGGCTCAAAGAATGATCACGAATGTGTGGCACGCCATGAGGTCTTCCGAAGGGTGTGGTGCCTGACAGAACCACTCACAATCACAAATTGTTCCAGCGTCAGGCAGTATGAGGAATTACTACCACTGATTTCACGGATTGCACGGATATTCAGAGCCAAACACGTTCAATCCCGGTTCTCGGGCTGGTTTCACTTCATGGTTCCCGATAGCTCAATACATTTGACCGAATCCTGTGGCTTCAAATGCCGCAGGATAATGTCGAATCTCGGGATGCCCATCCTTGCCGCTCCAAAGTATGGAAACGACATCAAACCGCGTGCGACGCTGCAGCCACTTTCGGCGCTTCAGATAGGCCAGTGCCGACTGGGTGATACGTTTCTGCTTCGCAACAGTCACGGCTTCAGTAGGATCGCCCGCGACGGACGTTGCGCGAGTCTTGACCTCGATAAACACTACGGTATCGCCATCAACAGCGATCAGATCCAATTCGCCGTGATGTCCGCGTAATTGACGTTCAAGAATGTGAAAGCCACGCCCCTCAAGAAATGTTGCGGCAACAGCTTCTCCCCGATTTCCCAGCGACATCGAATCCTGTCGCGGTCTTCGAAAAAACGAAAGCCATTGCCACACGATGAGGCCCTTTCAGCGAGCAACTCCTGAGGAACATCACATCAATGCCAGATCGGCCGAGGGGTCCCCGAACCGGGCGGTTAGCCTCCAGCCCAACCGTCTTCGAACTAGAAAGTGTGATACCTAATCGCGGCTCGGCTGGAGCCTCGCCCTCGCGTCAAACCGACACGGAAGTGCAACCCGTAATAGGGTCCCGTTCAAATGGTCCATCGTCAAGATTGCTTCCAACAGATCGGTGGAGGAAACGTACTATGACTGGCCAGCCATCGTCCCTTGGCAACAAACGGTAATCACTTGCTGACCCCTGAAAGCTGACCACAGTCTTGCTATGATTCGGGGAAAGGAGAAATGCGATGCTGCCCAGACTTGATCACATTCAAATTCCCGTCGCCATGATATTTGGCGGATTGATGCTT
The DNA here is from genome assembly GCA_963977965.1 of uncultured Schlesneria sp. Classification (GTDB taxonomy): domain Bacteria; phylum Planctomycetota; class Planctomycetia; order Planctomycetales; family Planctomycetaceae; genus Schlesneria. Next base: position 17,912 of record CAXBSB010000048.1, on the reverse strand, counting down.
TCTGCGGGTTGCAGCAATCCTGGTCGCGTGACTCAGGAATCCCCGACACAAAAAATCGACGCAGCTTTTGCCAAGATTTCTGAGGAAGGTGAAACCACTATGGAAGAATCCGCCGATGAAACGCCATCGTCTCCTGTCGACTATAACCCGCTGACTCGCGAAGAAGAGCGAGTCATCATTGGTAAGGGGACCGAACGACCATTCGTCGGTGAATACACGACGACAAAAGATCCCGGGACATACGTCTGTCGTCGCTGCAATGCTCCGCTGTACCACTCCAAAGACAAGTTCGAAAGTCACTGTGGCTGGCCAAGCTTCGACGATGAAATCCCAGGAGCTGTCCAGCGAGTTCCCGATATTGATGGACGACGGACGGAAATCATCTGCAAGAACTGTGATGGACACCTGGGCCATGTCTTCCTCGGCGAAGGCCTGACCGACAAGAACACGCGCCATTGCGTGAACTCGTTGTCGATGAAGTTCTATGCCGAAGGAAAGACATTGCCGCCGGTAGCCAGGAAGCCGTGATCGTTCAAACGCCCTTGTAGGCGAGAACAGGCTTCAATTCCCGGATGATGCGAGTCAATTCCCGCTGGGCTCGCATGACTCGATGAATCACTTTATAGGCTGATGGTGCCTCGTCGCGAAGTGCATCCGCGCGTCGTTGATCGAACCAGATTCCCTTCATCTGCAGGTTCAGATCACGTCGCGAAATCGTCTGGCGCGCCAGGTGCCTTGCCACAGTTCGACCTGCCCCATGGGAACTCGATCGCAACGACAGGCTTTCACCCCGGCCTGCCACATGGAAACTGTGAGTCCCCATCGAACCGGGGATCACACCCGGTTCGTTTTCGCCCGCAGGTAATGCCCCTTTACGATGTACCCAAAGCTCTTCACCGAAATGTACTTCGCGCCTGACATGGTTGTGATGGCAATGGATCAAAGTGGACCAGTCGAACAATGAGGAAAACATCGCATTCATGAATGACTCGACCGCATGAGCCATCGCCAGCCGGTTCTGTCTCGCGTATTCAATCGCCCAGTCGACATCCGACAGATACGCGAGTCCATCTGGTGAGGAAGCATCGAGATACCTCAGTCCCGAACGAGATGGCATCGTTCGTTTCATGTGATGCGCTGTGATCGCCTGGCCCATCGCGCGCGAGCCACTATGGACCATCAGCCATAACTGACCATCGCTATCCGACTGCAACTCGACAAAATGGTTGCCGCGTCCCAGAGTTCCCAGTTGAAACCGCCCATCGCGCGCTTTCGAATTCTCCAGTGTGGAGGAACTCAATGAATGTTCGACCAGACCCCCAGGCAACTGTTCCGGTACTCTTTGCCTTAAGTGCTTGTTCGACGGAATCCATCGATTCAGTTCCGCCAGGACGCGACCGGCAGTGACCTCGTTTGATAAGACGTCTGCCGCAAGTCCGCACGCAATGGCAAGCATGCCGCAACCGATGTCTCCACCGACTGCCGATGGGTAGATCTGGTTTCTTGTGGAAATCGCAGTTCCGTTGCAGACGTCGCCGGCCAGATGAACATCCGGCATGACCGCGACATGACAGACATCGTCTGATTGTGCCAGTCGCTGCAGTGATCTGGAAACATCCGGGGGCAACGGCTCCGTGACCCACAACTTGATGGTGCCGATATGGGGTTCATCAGTCATTGGTGCCCCCTTCGGAGTCTGCCCGTGTCGGAACGTTCACGTGAAACTGAAAGATCAGTTCTGGGACCTTCCGACGGCTGATCGAGCGAGCGACTTCGGCTCGCAGTCGACCTGTGGCATCCCGCAGATGCTGCAGGACCGTGGCTGGGTCGATACTTTCAGAAGGATCGAGCGACTGGACCGTGACCAGCAGACATGTTGCGTCGGGTGCTGGAGCGACTTCACTGACCAGCAGTCCTCGTAGCAGATTGTCTCGGGCATCACCCGACAGCACATAATTCAGCGTTTCAAACACCTGCCGACAGACTTGCCAGTCCTTACGGCTGTTTCGGCGGCTTCGTGCGGGTTTAAAGAAGTCTCGAGGATCGAGACCATCATCGGGACCAGGTTGTCCGCACATCGATTCGAGATTCGTGCGAGAAGTCTTGCGCTTCATGAGACTTTGATACTTTCATATTGCGTACGCCAGTCGCGTGTTGAAATGCAATCGGCGTGCGCTTTGTCAGGAATTGCGAAATAGAAAGAGCGTGGTCAGTGGAATGTCACCGACCACGTACGTGGGCGCACACCGATCAGGCTGTGCATCGCAACACGTGAGTGAGAATGCGTCCCAAGAGAACGCGGACGCGCAGAGTCCGAGCCAGCACCTGATGCAATCAAGCAACGAGGGGATGCTGGCTCAAGGGATCAGTGAAGAGGATATTTGCGGCCATGATGGACCTCCTGCAAAAAGACGGCGCATCGGTGAGGTTTCGACCGTATCAGTGCGAGCAGGACACATGAACGCCCCGATAGGTTCACATGAAATTGAGGCGAAGGGCAGCACAACATGGGTAACCATTGTCGGGCAGAATTCCATTTGTCAGCGTTACTAAAACGGGTGTAATCGTAAACAAAGATTGATTCAGGTCGTTGGAGACATCCTCAAGCGACGTTGCCATGAGAAGACGAAAACCAGCAGCGCGAAGCCGCGCTGGGCACCATGAGTTCTGAACGATGAACGATCGGATTCGCAGCCCTGGCCCGATGCTTCGCACGATCATCGGCGGTTATTACCGTTCCGGGCAGACACCGGATTGAGAATTCGGTGTCATCTCTGCGGCATCTCGAAAAAAGTGCCATGTCCGGCAAGAGTTGCCAAACCGGCTTTTTGGACTTGAGGTCTGTGTGACAAAGCCAACTGACGCTTGGATACTGTGCCGCCTCGATTTCGTTGCAAAGGGTTTCTGGTAAGCGGCTTGCGGCACGTCCTGTGGTTTTGCGGGATCGATACTCCAGGCCGCAGACTTTGCCCAAACTTCGCACCTGAACGCCGTCTGGATCGGCAATGTCTGCTGTTCGCTTCTTCTGGCCCCCGAAATTCGTCCCGATAACCGTCAGAACCCGCAAGGTTCATCTCATTCTGACAAACAGAAATAGCCGAATAACGAGGAGACGCACTACATTCGTCATTGTCCGCGCTGTTGGAATCGGCGGATGTTGTGCGAGTTTTAAGGCTAGGGCTCATGCGGGCCCACGGGACGGAGTCACCCAAGCCAGTTCTGGTGGAGAGAGGCGTCCATGCATCGTTTGAAAGTCAGTCTGCTGTGCCTGTTGTCGTTCACGTTCACAGGTGCGGTCTATTCCCAGTCTGGGGATTCACCGTCAGACACGGCCGGAACGGCCTCGTATAACGAGTCGCAACTCAGCCTGACCGGGGGTGTTACCCCGGGACCAGGAACCTACTTCACACTGCGTCACATGACCGGTGATGGAGTCGGGTACCAGGGGAGTTACTCCAACCTGGGGGCGTTCATCCCGTACTGGACGGATGACAACACCATCCTGGCACCAGACATCCGTCTGATGATCGGTAACAACAGCACTGTTGGAGGCAACGCAGGCTTGATCGGCCGGCGTTACTTCGACAATGTTGACCGGATCTTCGGTGCGGCAGCGTTCATCGATGTCGACCAGAGCTCCTATCACAACACGTACCACCAGGCGACGTTCGGCGTCGAAACCCTGGGACAGTACTGGGATGCCCGCATGAACGTTTACTACGTTCCCGGGACCCAGGACAAGTTCCTGTCCAATGGCGCCCCTCTCTGCGTCACCGGTGATCCACGATTCGCCGGAAACAGCATCGTTTTCACGGGTCAGCAGGCCGTTCTGCGTGAAACCGCAATGAGTGGGATGGACGCCGAATTCGGTATGCCACTGATGCAGCAACTTTCCTGGTTGCGACTGTACGGTGGTATGTACTACTACCGAGGTGCACAAGTTGCTCCGGTCGCGGTTGATACGACCATTCCGAATACAGTCGCCAACGACACGTTTGGCTTCCGCGGCCGACTGGCAGCGTTCGTCAGTGATGATCTGAAACTCGGTGTTCAGGTAACGACGGACCAGATCTGGGGTACCAACGTCAACGCGACAGTCGAATTCATGTTCTCGGGATTCAAGCCGACTCGCTACTTCCCGAACTTCTCGACTCGCGAACGAATGCTCGCCCCATGGGAACGTAACTGGAAGGTTGCTGTCAGTCAGTATGGCACCGCTCAGAACACCGACGTCGTCGCCGTGAATCCAACGACGGGTAAGCCTTACTTTATCTCCTTCATTGACGACCAGAAGACTCCGACACCGGGTGGTGGCTCCGGTACTTTCAACGACCCATTCAACAGCTTTAACCATCCGAACGGAATCGCTGGTGCCGACATCATCTATGTTAATCGAGGGACATCGACCGCCGCCAATCCGTACCTCGGTACTATGAAATTGTTTGACGGCCAGATTCTGGTCGGTGAAGGGGGCAGCATCGCTCCGGTTCCATTGCTGGCGAGCTACGGAGCCTGTTCTGTCAACAGCAGCTTTACACTGCCTGGTCTGGACGGCAGCGGGAACTACCCATATGTCAGCAATCCTAGTGGCAACGCCATCACACTTGCCAACAACAACGAAGTCACTGGCTTCCACATCATCAATTCGGCAGGCGACGGGATCTTCGGCAGTGGGATCACCAATGCCAACCTGCATAATCTGGACATCACTGGCAACGCCGGTCGCGGGATCAACCTGGTCAATACCTCGGGTAACGCCGCATTCCAGAACGTTAACACCAGCAACAATGTCGGCGGCGGGATCTTCCTGTCCGAAACCAACAACAGCCTGAATACCAGCTTCCTGAACGTTACCGCCAATAACAACGGCGGCCGCGGGATTGATATCAATGGCAACGGTGGCGCAGTCACTCTGACCGCAACCGATGGCAACCAGCCTCTGCAGGCCAGTGGCAACGGGCTCGACAACCTGGCAATCACCTTGCTGAATAACGCAAACTTCGCTGGAAACATCGTCGGGGGTAAATTCAACAACAGCGTGAACGGCGACGGGATCCTGTTCTCGCAGTCGGGCGGTACAGGAGTCTTCAATATCACCGCTTCGCAGCTCAATGGGAACGGTATTGATGGTATTGGACTGTTTGGTTCCAACGGCAACCTGGGAACGATCAGCATCATCGACAGCCAGCTCAAGCTGAACGCTCGTGACGGGGTTCATCATGTCTTGACGAATGTGACCACGCACAACCTGACCCTGGACCCATCTGATGTCAGCAGCAATGGTCGCGATGGCTATCACTACGAAGTTTCGGGCCTGTCAACGTTAACTGACACGATTGCAAATAACACGATGGTCAGCAACGGGCGCAGTGCCTTCTTCGGATTGGTCGACACCAGTAAGGTTGACCTGACGATTTCGGGTAATACTGCGACGAATTCAGGGCAGAGCGGATTCGCACTCGACGCTACCAATAGCAGCATCTACAACGCGAATATCTCGAACACGGTCTTCAGCAACAGTGGAGCCAACGGCTTCATCGTGGCATCACGCAGTGGTTCGAACACCGCCCTCAATCTGCTGGGTGTGACCGACAACAGCAATATTCAGAACGGTGTTGCCTTCCTGGCTGACAATGCCACGCTGACCTTTAATGCCACAACATCAACATTCAGCAACAACTTCGCCAACGGCTTTGTCGGCACTGTCCAGAATGCTGGAACGACGAACCTGGCAGTCAGCGGCGGATCACTGATCAACGGCAATACCCAGAACGGTGTCTTCGTGACGACGACGGGATTGTCGAACATCGTTGCATCGTTTGATTCGACGTCGATCAACAACAACACCAACGGCAACGGCATTCGCCTGAGCATGGACAATTCGCCAGCGAGCAGCCTGTCGCTGACGGGAACGACCTCCCTGAATAACAACGGGGCCAACGGATTGCTGGTTGATGCGTCAACCGGCACAGTGTTCACACCTACGATTGTTGGAACTTCGATTCAGCGAAACGCTCTGGACGGTATCAAGCTGAACGTCAACAGTGGTTCGACCGTAGGGACCTTGTCGACCGCCGGTGTCATCAGCAACGCACTGATCCGGGATAACAACGTGAACGGTGTGGAAGTCAATGTTGCAGGCGTTGGCAGCACCAGCACCCTGGTTCTGACCAACGATCAGATCACCAACACTGCGGGTAAGACACCCCAGCAGATCGGCTTCCTCTACAACGTGACTGGTGGCGGAAATCTGAATGCGTCTCTGGGTGGTGGAACAACACTGGCGAATCATGCTTTCAACGCAATCAACGGAAACGTGGTCGGAACTGGTCTGGCGGGATCATCCACGGCAACCATTCTGCTCGATGGTGTGAATGCCAGCGGCAACACTCAGAACAACGGTGTACTGGCAGTCAGCAACGGTGGATTCATGAACTTCACCGCTCAGAATCTGTCAGACTTCTCTAACAGCGTGAACGGTTCGGGTATCCTCGCCAACGTCGCTGGTGTGAACTCCACGATGTATGTGGAGCTGCAAGACACGGCCTTGAACTTCAACAAGGTGGTGGGCTTCGGGGGCACTGTGACAGAAGGTGTCGCTCCAGGCGTCGGCCAGACGGGCGCATCCCTGAATGTCTGTCTCGACGCGTCCAGCGTTTCGAACAACACCCTGCAGGGGATTCTGGTCAACGCCAGTGGCCCGGGAGCAACCGCTTCGTTCGGTGTCGGAACTACGACGCCAGGTTCGGCCTCGAACGTGAACTTCAACGGCAGCGAAGGTGTGCTGGCAAATGCCATCAACGGCGGGATTGTCAACTTCCGCTCGATCGGTTCACACTTCGACAGCAACGGCCAGACAGTCGCTTCAGACGGTCTGAACTTCGGTGGCAACAATGGAACGATCCGAACGCTGTTCTCTGGTGGTTCGGCTGACAACAACACCCGGAACGGTTTGCGAGTCGGTCCAGTTGCTCCAAACCTGTCGACCAACAATTCTGACCTGACAGTCAGCCTTGGCAACGGCTTCTCGGCTTCCAACAACACTCAGTACGGACTGGTGATGGACGGAACGGGTGCCAACAGTGCCAACCTGATCAACGATCCCAACAGCCCGCCAATCGTCCTGTCTGGGAACGGTGCCGGGGCCGAAAATCTGAACTTCTCCTCTGCCAATCAAGTTCTGCTGCAGTTGCTTGGTTCGTTCAGCAACAGCCCAGGCGATGGTGTCAACCTGACATTTAACAACATCACCACCGCTATCGTTGCGATCAACGGCCTGGGCAACGGAACGATCGACAACAACGTTGGTAACGGTATTCACGTGACAATGAACAACGTCAAGAATACCGCGATCACGGTTTCGGGCTACAGCAGCATCAGCAACAACGGTCTGAACGGTATCCTGCTCGACATCAACGGGTCGACCCCAGCCACACCAACATTGGCTGCAATCGAAATCGCCGGTGTTCCTGGCGGTACTTTGATGGCGAACAACCAGTTGAACGGCGTAAATATCAACCTGCTGAATACAAAGCTTGTTGATCCTTTCAACAGCCTGCCAGGAGTCAACCTGACCTCGCTGACCTTGACGGACAACGATTCTCTGAATGCCTGTATTCCACTGGCAGTCGTACTGCCACCAGGTCAGGGTCTGACCCCAACCGCAGCCTTAAACATCACTGGCCTGAACGTCCAGAGCTCAGGTGCTGGTGGCGGTACGGGTGGAATCACTGTTGCAGGAACTGACACCACAATCGTCCCGAACGATACGTTCATCACGAACAACATTGTCAACGCCAGTGCTAATGGTCCTGGGATCAGTGTTTCGTTGAACGAAACGGTTGCCCCAACAGGTCCAATCGCCAGCGGAGTGACCATCAGCGGCAACACGGTGACGAACAATATTGGCAACGGGATCACGTTTGACATTACAAATGCCGCTGCGATCAACGTTGCGACGGCTGATAACCTGCACATCGATAACAACGTCGTGATCGGAAACGCCAGCGACGGTATCCTGGTAAACCTGGCTAACCCCGCCGGTTCTGTGACAACTGCGAACGGAATGCAGTTCAACGGCAACACGATCACGGGCAACGCCGGAAACGGGCTTGATCTGCAACTCAGCAGCACGACCGTGACCGGGTTTACCTCGAACAACATGACGATTGCCAACAACCAGCTCAACGGCTGGAACCTGATCATGACCAACGCCAGTGGCATCACCGGTGGTACAATCACAAATGCTTCGATTCGTAACAACGGCCTCGATGGGATCAATGTTGATGCCAGCGACGGAACAAAGTCACTGTTCGGTGACGTCGGCAGTTCCATTAACTTCACCGGCTCCCAGATCGTCGACAACGGCCAGAACGTCGTCGGTGCCGACGGGCTGCGATTGCGTCTGTACGGCGGTTCGAGCGGTAACATTCAGTTTAACTCGTCGCTGATCGGCAACACGACAGTGCTGCCAGTCGCGACCCAGACGAACGGCGTCGATTTTATCCTTGGCTCCGCGGGCTTCCCAGGTGGCAGCCTGACGGCAGCATTCCTGAACAGCAATGTCTCTGGAAACAATGCTGACGGTATCCTCGGGTTGATCAACGGGACGGGTGTTGCTGGCCAGTCGTTTGCTGACATCTCGCTGAGCAACAGCGCGGTACAGGTCAACAATGTGGCTGGTATCGACCTGGCGGTCAACAATGCTGGTCGCCTCGGTCTGATCATCGCCAACAACAGCCTGGTGGATACCAACGGCAGCGATGGTGTGCATATCAATGCAACGAACGCAAACACATCGGTCGCTGGTTTCATCCTGAATTCGTCTCTGACCAACAACGGCCAGAAGACGCCACCAGGGTTGGGTAACGGCTTAACGGGCAACTTCGACAGTGGTGCCACCGGCAACTTCACGGTGACGAGTGCCACGATCGGAAACACCCTCGTGGGTGGTGCTCAGCAGAACGGCTTGATCTTCAATGTCAACCAGAACTCTGTTGCCACTGCAACCAACGTGAAACTGGATATCCTGACCAGCACTCTGTCGAACAACGCGGTTAGTGGTCTGGCAGGCAACATCACAGGCAACAACGTTGGACTCAACCCAACGAAGGGAATGCAGATCACGCTGGACCAGTCGACCCTGGCTAATAACGGCGGCAATGGTGCAGCGTTCGTTGTTGACAACGGTGCTTTGCTGAAGATGTCGGTTGACAACAGCTTTATCACCGGCAGTGGTCAGAACGGGATGTTCGTTGACATCAGCAACGCCTTCTCACTGGCTGCAATCGACATGGCTGATTCTCAGCTCAACAACAACGGCACGATCCTGTTCCCTGGCGATGGCTTCAACGCCACCGTCGCAACAGGAGCAACATTGAACGTCTGTGCGGAAACGACAAACGGATTCCTGCAGAAGATGAGCTTCTCGGGGAACACGGGCGACGGCTTCGACGTGATTGTCAGTGATGCTGGGTCACGTTCCGACATCGACTTCCACAGCGTGATTGCCGGTGCGAGTGCTCTGGATGGACTGGTGGGCAACACTCTGAACGGAACGAATGTTTCGGTGTTCAATGGTGGCGAATTGAATCTGCGAGCCAACACCTCGCACTTCGATGGCAACCAGGGAGCCGGTTTGCTCGGTTCGGTCAACGATCAGAACGGCGCGAACACAATGGGGCGCTTCCGGATCATCGGTGGTACGGCTGACAACAACCTGGGGTCTGGTTTCAGCCTGACTGCAACCAACACCACAGTTGGCCCCGTCGGTGTCGCAACGCTGACCGCTCAGTTCCAGGCCGATGACCTCGGCACGGGGATTTCGGCTCAGAACAACGGTGGCTTCGGCTTGAACTTTGTTGCCTCGAACCTGACCCCACCGGGTGGTGGAATCGTTGGCAACCTGCTGATGACTGGCGGCAGCACGTTGCTGGGCAACGGTGCCGGAACCTTGAACGTCAACATGAACGGTGCTGATCAGGCCATCATCGGTCTGTCCGGAACGTTCGATGGCAGCACGACTGGTGATGGTATCCACATCGACCTGCAGAACATCACAGGCCTGGCCCTGGTGTCGCTGCAAGGTCCGGGTGAAGTCCGAAACAATGCCGGTGACGGAATTGACGTCTCGTTGAAGAACGTCGCTCAGGGCGGTGTCTTCATCGGTGGCTTCTCGGACGTCAGTGACAACGGAACAGGCTTGAACTCGATTATCGGTCAGGACGGTATCAAGGTGACGATGGACAACGTCGCACTGGGAGCTGTCACAATTGATGCTCAGACAGCAACGTTGCCTGCTAACATCATGAATGTCAGTAACAACACTGGAAACGGTGTGAACGTGATCGTGAACAACGGCAGCGTGATCGACAACACTGCCTTCAACGGAGTCCTGGGAGCCAAGCTCGTTTCGGTGATCCAATACATTGCACCGGATCAACCTTGCCCGACACCGTTGCCGAATCCGCTGCTGAATACGGTCAACGTCAATGCCAGTACCGCATTGGGGATCGCATTCACGCCAACCCTGGCAATTCAGAACCTGAACGTCGACAACAACGGCAACAACGCCAACAGCACGGGTGACGGGATTGTCCTGACTGCGGATACCCTCGCGAGGATTGTTGGCACCCCGACGATTAACAACAACACGGTTACCAACACTGGATTGAACTCGACGCAGAATTCCAGCGACGGGATCCGCGTCAACATCCTCGGGAATGCCGACGTGAACAGTGTTGATCTGGTGACGAACGACATTGAAACGAACAACGGTAACGGAATCAATGCGATTGTCAACAAGGCCCCGACACTGGCTTCGCTGAACATCTTCAACAACACAATCCTGAACAACACAGGTGGGCTGGGAACAACCGGAAGCGGGATCGTTGCCAACCTGATCGATGCCAGCGCTCTGTCGACGATCACCGTGGATAAGAACGATGTCGAAGGAAACAAGGGCGATGGCTTCCAGATGTTGAACCCCAATACGGGTGCGACAAACCTGGCGGTCAACTTCACTCACAACCAGTTCATCAAGAACGGTTCGATCGTTCCGCCATCGGCCTCGACCACCTATCCGCCCGGCGGAATGGGGATCGACGTTGTGCTGAACAACCTGAACGCTACGACGACCACGATCAACGTCCTGAGCGACGCACAGGGAATCAACACGATCTCCAACAATGCCAGCTTCGGTTTGTTCCTGCAGGCGACCAATCAGGCGCTGTATAACCTGAACGTCACAGGAACCGGAGCTCGCAACGTGTTTGATCAGAACGTTGACGCCGGTATCGCGATCGTTGGTGGATCGTTCGTTAATCCGAACAGTTCACTCGACCCAACCAAGTTCTCGGTTGGTAACGTCAAGATCGACAACGTCAACATCACTCGTACGATCGCGGGAAGCCATCCTTCGCTGCCAAACTACCCGTTCAGTGGAGATGGTATTGGGGTCCTGATGCAACAGTACGCTCAGATGAACTCGTTCGTCATCGGAAGTGCTGCTGCTCGTAATACGACACTTGCCAACAACGCTGGTGACGGATTGCGAATCAATGCGATTGAACAATCGCAGTTCCGCCAGACACTGGCCAACGGAACGACGGCTGTCACCCCGCTGGGCCAGGCGACGATTCTGTTGCAGCAGATCGATGCCACAGCGAATACCCGCAACGGTATCGACATCATCCGTCGTGACAACGCCCTGTTGTCATGGGACGATAAGGCCAATCCAAATGCGGCTCTGTTCCAGCTTGGCAATGAATTCAGCTGGCAGGCGATTACCGACACCGGTTCGTTCATCCATATCAATGACGTGATTGCTACCGGCAATACAATCAACGGTTTGAATATCTCGACCACGAACGCCCAGTTCCCAATTACGCGAGTTGACATCGTTGACACGAATCCTGTTGTGCTCAAGTACAATCCCAAGACCGTGGGTCACAGCGTCTACGATTCGAACACCGGTCGCGGGATGCAGTTTATTGCCAGTGCCGACTCGATCTTGGTCGTCAATGCCCGAGACACCTCGGCCAGCGACAACCGTGCGGGTGGTGTCCTGGTGCAGACGTTCAACCGAGCCACGTTCGGCGATGTCTTGACCGCCACGCCGCTGGGTGATCCAACCTCGGACAACAGCATCCGTTCAACCTTTAACGGGATGCTGATCAGCGGCAACGGTCGTGCGAATCTGAACGCAAATGCTCATGGCTTCGAAGTCCAGGCCAACGGTGGATCAGATCCATTCAATGTCTCGAGCTCATCGGTGGTCAATATCTCGATGACCAAATCCGCGACGAATGGTCGTAACACCTTCGACAGCAATGGCGGCGATGACTGGCGAATTACGGCCAGCCGATTCAGCAGCAACTACTTCAATCTGAACCGGATTGATATGCGAGACACCGCCTTCGTTCACCTGAACAGTGACGGAATGCACATTCTGACGACCGACAGTTCTAAAACGCAGGTTGACCTGACGAATACCAGCATCGGTTATCCGACCGCAAGTTCGACTCAGACAGGCTTGAGCGGTGACGGTATCGATGCCCGTACAACGTCGGGATCAATCCTGACGCTGAACATTGGTAATACTCTGGCTCTCAATCGCTTTGGCGACGGAATCGCTGCTGGTGCAGCCGATCCAGTCAACGCTCCAGATGTTTCGATCTACGGCAATCAGTTGAATGGTATTGTGATTCGCGGTCAGTCCGGTTCTGGATTTGTTGGGAACGTGTTTGATACTGCCAGCCGCTTTAACGGAAACCGCGGGCTGTCGGGTGAATTGCAGGATTCCAACATCAGCGTGACATCAATCGATCATTCGCTCTTCAGCGATAACAGCTTCGAAGGGATCGCGATGATTACCAATGCTAAGAGCCAGAGTGGCGCGGCCGCTGTGATTCCGAGCATTTTCGATGGACCTGCTTTTGGTCCAGGTTACCAGTTGTACAACTTCCTGAACTTGGGCCATACCACCGATGCGACATTCGTCATGACGAATTCGCGAGTGGAAAACAATGGCTCGGCCACCCCATATGTCAACAGCACGCAAAACGTCAACGGTCTGGAAATCGACGTCAGTACCCGGACGAAGTTTGTTGCTGATATTCGCAACAACATCTTCCACGGTAACACGCTGGACGACGTTGCAACCGCATCGTTCACGGCAACCTCGGGTGGATTCAACGCGAATGGAACGATTGCTGGACCGGCAATCAACACGCCGGGTTCGATCGACACGTCGACAACCGATACGATCTTCCTGGAAGATACCGCACAGTTGGATATGCGATTTATGCATAACGTTGGAGATCAGATCCATGTCTCATCGGCTGGTTCCAACAATCCAAACATGGGTGCCAACGGTGCAAATCGAACCGATCCAAACACGAAGTTTACAGGACAGCAGCAGACGGCTCTGTTCCAGGTTAACGCGTTCCATTACGACGTTGTGAAAACGGTCACTTCGAACAACGTCTTCACGGGAACAAATGTGTTACCACTTGATGCTCCTACCGCTGCGACTGTTCAAGACGCGGTCAACTTCCCAGGGGCCAAGGTCTTGCCAGCGAATATCAATCTGGTACGAAACCTGGAAGCTGGAATCGTGAATCAGGCGAACTTCTACACCAATCCCAATGCCAATCCGCCAAATGTCGTGACGCCAACCGCGTTTACACAAGTCCGTGTTGACGATCTCACAAACAATATCAATGGCACGAACAACAATGGTGTCATTGGTTACACTGCAGGCGGTCAGTTCACCCTGGCTGGGGCTGGCTCGACCGGGATTGCGGTCAACGACGTCTTCCGAGTTCACCTGCTCGACACCAACACCTTTAACCAGTTCGGTGTCGCTCAGGATGTCGAAGGTGCGTTCAGTGCCGGATTTGGCACTGGACACCAGGTCAAGATCGGACCCGGTCAGACGGCTCCACAAAGCGGTACATTCTTCACCACGAACAACCTGGCACCTTACTTCGATTGGCCTTCGGCTTCGTTCCCACCAAACTAATGGTGTGAGTCTGACAGCCTGTTAAACCCCCAATCCCACCCAAGTCGGAAACGATTCGGGTGGGATTGGTGCTTTATGTCGCTTATTTGGGGGTGTCCGAGTGACCCTCTGATCCTGCAAATGCAACCTTCGAAGAAATCCAGCCGGAACTGGAGTCCGTAGTTGCACAGTAACCCGTCGTTCGAGTGAAATGGTTTCACCTTTGACGAGAGGCTGTTATGAAAGCGACGATGACCTTCCTTGTTCTTCTTGCCGTTGCATGCGTAATGCCGTTCACGAATCTGCAGGCGGCCCCACCTGCGATCGGTGACTTGATTGCCGATCTGCGATTCAAGGACATTCGAGCTCTGCCGCGTTCGCTGAATGACCTTGGAGCAAAAAAGGCCTACGTTCTCGTGTTCACGACGACCAGTTGTCCTCTCGTTCGTCGATCGATTCCCAAGCTCATCGATCTCGATACGCGATACGCCCCACAGGATGTCCAGATCGTGGCGGTCAATGTCGGGGCGGAAGACACGATCCGCGACATGGCAGCTCAGGCAATTGATCTCGGTGCGGCCTTCCCATTTGTCAAAGACTCCAATTTGAGCTGTGCCAGGTCACTTGGTGTCACTCGCACGCCTGAAGTGGCTGTCCTGGATGCCAATAAGAAGCTCGCCTACCGAGGACGCATTGATGACCAGTTGCGATTGGGGGGAGCCCGCCCGGATCCGACTCGCCGAGATCTCGAAGAAGCGATTCGAGATCTGCTGGAAGGTCGACCTGTGGCCGTGTCCGAAACTCCCGTCGATGGCTGCGTGATCGAAACTCCGCCGCAATCGACGGTCGCTCTCCCTGCTCCGACATTTCATCGTGACGTGGCGCCAATCCTGCAAAAGCGATGCGTCTCGTGCCATTCGGAAGGGACGGCCGCTCCGTTTGCCCTCAATACATTTCGCGATGCTGCGGCGCATGCCGAAATGCTGGCTGAGGTTGTTGAAGATCAGCGAATGCCACCCTGGTACGCTCATCCGAAGTTCGGCAAGTTCCAGAACGATCCGTCACTGACGCGTGAAGAACGTGATACTGTCGTTCGCTGGGTCAAAACCGGTCGCACAGAAGGAGAACCCTCAGCAGATCCCCCGAAACCTGTCGAAGTACCGAAATGGCGGATTGGAACACCTGACGTCGTGATCTCAATGGTCGAACAGCATACGGTTCCTGCCACAGGGTTTGTTCCTTATCGATATGTGGCCCTGCCATACCTGTTCCTTTCCGATACCTGGGTAGAAGCGATCGAAATCCGGCCTGACAATCTGTCCGTCGTGCATCACTGCAACATGGCATATGCCACGACTAAGGGGGCTGGGGAAGAGACCTTTATCACGGGGCATGTTCCCGGCGGCCAACCGATGGATCTGGGCCGCTTCAATAATGGCGTCGGTTTCTTCATCCCGAAGATGGCCATTCTGGGATTACAGATCCATTACACGACGACTGGAAAGGAAGAGAACTGCCGGATCTCTGTTGGATTGCGATTTCCTCGCAAGCCAGTTCAGAAGCAGGTGCGACACGTTCTGCTCGACCCTCACCGGATCGCGATTGCTCCCAATCATGGGGCGTTTCCGATTCAATCGCGAAAAGTACTGGACCGCGATGTAATGCTCTTGGGGATGTTTACTCACATGCATGTCCGAGGGAAGGACATGACGTTTTATGCGACTGCCCCCGATCAGCCGCGCGAAACGCTGCTGCAGATTCCGAACTACAACTTCGAATGGCAACTGGGGTACGAGATTGAGCCTGGCCAGAAGCGGCTTCCCAAGGGAACCGCAATCGAAGCGATCGCTCACTACGACAATTCTGCCTTCAACCCCTATAACCCGGATCCGAAGCGGACCGTCCCGTACGGCCAGCAAACGTACGACGAGATGTTTAATGGCTACGCATTTTTTGTGGACGAGCACGAAGAACTCAACATCCAGGTTGATCCGCGAACCGGATACGTCAAGCGGCCGTCCAAACGAGACGCGTCTGCTAAATGACGATAAGGGCGGATTAGCACTCGCAACCCGTTCATGCCGTTTCCGGTGCCCGGTAGAACACGGCCACCGGTAGTATCAGTAATGCCGCGAAACCAAACAGCGAGGCATGAGGCAGTTCCAGTCCTTCGACAAAAATCTTCTGACCGATCGAATAGACGAGACCAGAACCTGCAATCCCGATCCAATTCAGCAGATTCATTGCTCCGATGATTCGCCCCTTCTGATCAGTCGGGGCAGCTGTCTGAAGATAGACTTGAAGCGGGACACTGAAGAATCCCGCGAACAGGCCAACAGAAATCAAAGCTGCCGCACTTCCATAGGGTCCCAGCAACGACCCACGTCGGAACGGGTTCGGTCGGGGTTTTGCTTCCGCCGAAGTTGCAGACGGTTGTGTCACACCCTTCGGGGTATTCGCCTGTTCCAGTCGCTTCGCTTTCGCCTGACGAACCTCGTCACGTGCCGCATCGAATCCAGGACCGGGAAGTGCCAGTACGGCCAGACTGACCGTCAGCCCCCAGGCCCCCATCCGTACCATCCATCCGCGAACGCGATCTCGGGAAAGCAACCCCGCCAGCACGCAACCTATGGCGATCCCGACACCCGTACTCGCAGCCATTGCTCCCGTTGTCAGGTCATCCAGACCTAATTGAATCTTGCCGAAGTCGTTGATCACGGGAGGATAGACTGTCCCGGCAACGAACCAGAAGATCGACGACATCAGCAATACACCCAGCAGGTTTCGATCTCGCATCATCAGCATCCACGTGTCACGCGGAATCGCAACTGATGACCATTCAAACTTCAGGCTGGGCTGGGCAATCGGGGTTGGCCGAATCAGCAGCGATGTCCCCAGGCCCGTCAGCGCCACCAGCAGACAGGGAATGCTCGCCTTCCACAGTTCATTCTCAAATTGCTGTTTTGCGGCTCCTGCGGCAGACAGGCCGAAGATGATGGCCAGAAACGTGGCCATCAAAATGGTTCCATTGGCTCGCGGCAGGTTTGCCGGATGCAGCAGTTCCGGCAGGATCCCGTACTTTGACGGGCCAAAAAATGCGCTGTGTACTCCCATCAGGCAGAGGACACCCAGCAGAACCGACAGATTGCCAGTTGAGAATCCGACGAATCCCAGCAGGACGATCAGCAATTCCGCTGCTTTACAAATGACAATAATTGTCCGCTTGCTGAACCGATCCGACAGAAACCCCGCGTATCCCGAAAATAGAATGAACGGCGCGGCGAACAGGATCATGGCGATCCCTTGCAGGTTCTTCCCTTCCTTCACGAAGTGGTCAACGCACAGCAGCAGTACCAGTTGCTTGAACAGATTGTCGTTGAACGCTCCGAGAAACTGAGTCAGATTCAGTCCCCAGAACGCGCGATCGTGAAGCAATGCGGGATGGGATTCGCGTTCATCGGTCATTGCATTCCTTTGCAGATTTAAATCGAATCCAACTTAAGGTGGCGTACAACGGGCTGCTAATCTTCGTAGACGTGGACATGAATCTTTCCGTCGCGGGTGATACAGCCGCGCAGGGTGGCCCCGGTTGGCTGCTCTGAGCCTACCGGGGTGGCGCAGCCAAAGGAAGTTGAATTACCAAACCCAACGAATCGGCAACTCCACGGATCGATGCCACTTGTATCATCGAGCGGAACTCCATGAATCCGTTTGGCGTGATCGAGATTCAAAAGTGTGCGGCGGCGAATGGCTGAAAACGTGACAAGACGCACACGCAATTGGTCATCCATGAGCTCGCAGCCTTTTTCCCATACAGGGAATTCTTAACAATGTGGGTTGAGATCACAACTTCCTTTGGCTGCGCCACCCCGGTAGGCTCAGAGCAGCCAACCGGGGCCACCCTTCGCCC